>CAOKJJ010000001.1 GCA_948468465.1 uncultured Eubacterium sp.
TAATTGGTAGACTGTACCGTTATTTTTATATTTATTTTAAAACTTTTTCCGCACCGACTATTGAAACCCTGTTTCTGCTGGTATTATCTATCCTTGCTATGGAATCAGCTGATTCCATCCGGTCACTGTACAGACATTTTTTGTCCGGGATTACAAAAAAATCGCTGAACGCATTTTATTATGCATGTTCTTATGCGAAAGCTGATTATTCCAAGTTCATGAATGTTACTGCAGCCATGGCATTAAAGCTTATACCCGAAAAACTGCAGTCACAGCCTGTCTTTCTGTGTATTGATGATACCATGGTCTCAAAGTTTGGCAAAAAATTTGAAGATGTATCAAAGCTTTTTGACCATGCCGCGCATAATGGTTCGAATTATCTTAACGGTCACTGTTTTGTGAGCCTGATGCTCTGCGTCCCGGTGTGGAATAAGGGCAGAATCAGCTATCTTTCTGTCCCACTCGGATACCGTATGTGGCAGAAGAAGGAATCCAAACTGGAACTGGCCGCATCCATGGTGCGCCAGGTAATGCCAGAATTCAGCGGCAAGAAAAATATTATCATCCTCTGTGACAGCTGGTATGTAAAAAAGAACCTTGTTTCCATTGTGGACGAATATGAAAACCTTGACCTTATAGGAAATGCAAGGTCTGATTCCGTCATTTATGACCTGCCGCCACAGCGGTCTGGAAAAAGAGGACGCCCTGCAACGCATGGGAAGAGACTGTCTATACAGGACGATTTTGAATTGTCCAGCGAAAAGATCGACGATTACTATATGGCAGTGCGTCATGTACTTACAAATGTCTTCGAAAAAAGGAAAGTCCTTGCATATGTAACATCCCCGGAAAAAACTCCAGAACCAGAAGGCTGTTTTTCAGCACAGTCTTTCCGGAACAGCTGGAAATTTTCTGCGCATGGCAGGAAAAATCCCCGCTGAACCAGACCGACAGCAGCCGTATGCAGTTTATCCCACTGCTTCTATATATATTCAGATGGAACATAGAGGTTAGTTACTACGAACAAAAAACGTTCTGGTCACTTTGCAGCTATATGGTACGAAGCAGGAAAGGCATTGAGATGTTGGTGAACTTAATCAACATCACATACTGTGCAATGAAAATGCTTCCTTATCAGGATAGCAGTTTCGCAAAATACCAGTCAGAAAGTGTGCAGGAATTTCGCTTTGCCCTCAGTGAACAGATAAGAGAGCAGGTATTTTATGCCATTTTCGTCAAAAAAGTCGAAACACAGTTAAAATCGGATACTGTAATTAACTCCTTGAAGCAGCTGGTTCGGCAACAAGGATATCATTTTTAAAGTTGTAAAGTCGTGTTTTTTATTGTAGTATCTGGATAAATATCCGGACAGTCTGTTTATCGCCAGAGTACCGGTCATATCAGGCATAGTGTCAGTAATGCTGGCGAAATACTCTTTTTCCTGGGGAGCCAGAAAATCTCCTTCCGTCAGAAACTGGTTCTGTAAATAGATATCTGTAATAAACTGGCAAATCCGGAGTCTGGTTTCAGTATAATTAGCTGCTTTTACATTTGCGAAGCTCAGGGAGATTACAGGATAAGTTCCCTGCAAATCTCTGTATGCTTCTTCATTCCAGATTTTAAGACATTCAAATAAATCACTTCTGTCAGCATAACGGACAGAAAAAAATGCTCCATCATGCTTATGGTAAGTGTTTTTCCAAAACGTCTTGGACGGGTGATTAACGTTACATCGTCTCCGTTTTCCCACCATTCTTTTATGAAATCTGTCTTATCGACGTAAAAATAATTTCTTTCGATCACATCAGCAAAATTTTGTTTCCCAATTGCCACTGTCCTTGCCATATGATACCTCCCGCTGGCCTGGGATCAGAATAAATCCGATATTCTTATATTTTTTTAATTATATCACAAACTTTATTCTGTTCAAGCGTTCACGGGAAATCTTTTATTTTTCAAACCTTTAAAGAAGCATCATCCTGCCTGTACATGCAATATTCAGATCCTTTTTGTGAAAAGTAAAATAAAGTGTCAGCAGATTTTCTCCAATATACCCAATATATCTGTCTGCACGTTCATTTCCTTTTGGTACGGAAAGCGTCTCTACCCGTTCCAGGATCGGAAACAGCCATGCGCAGTATTTTTCCAGCACTTCGGCCTTTGCTACCAGTATATTGTAATTGTATAAATACTGCTGCGAAAAAATGCGGTTATAAGCAGGATAATACTCCGGTGCAAGTTCTTTTAGCACCTGCAGTACATACCGCTTCAGCAGATGTTCTGCGAGGACACGACAGTGATATTCAGCTCTTCCATTTACTTCTGATCCATAGAGCTGCACGACAAACGCAATCTGTTCTTCGTAATCCTGAGTCCTTTGAAAATTTTCCTGCTGTCTTTCCAGATACTGAAAAAATTTGACATCATGCTCATCATTAACGTTTTGCCCAAATCTGCGTGGTCTGGTAAATAGGGTTACTTTATTATCTGACTCATCCACAAGCTCATACAGGATCTCTGTCTTATCAACATAAGAATCCCCTGATTTGCGCAGATCAGCAAAATCAGATTCTCCAACACCAACTCTGAATGTCATATAAGAATCTCATTAATTATAAAAACACATTATTTAGGAAACGGGTATCAGAAACCTGGCTGTTTTCCGGACATATTTCCATATATCTATATATTGTTATCATTCCGTTGATTCTCTTGATTCTTTTACACGGTATCCGGTTAAAATGTGCGTTATCTGCCAGGTTGCAATCCTTTCCTGTGTATCCAGTATAATACCTGGCAACAGATGCTGCAAGACTGAAACTATCAGGAAAGTACTTTTTCCCTGATAAATACATTCGCATTGTACGGCCTTTCTGCTACAGAACAGGATTTTTTCTGTGTCTGTTTTATCCGGATGTTTCCATAAAGTTGCACCATCTTTGCCGATACCGTACAAAATGATCTGATTCTATCGTTTGATAAACCCCCTTAAACTCTCTATCTCTTCTTGTTTTCTTCACTTTTCTTTCGTCTCTGTTCTTCAGCAGCTGATCGCCCTATCTCAACAACTTCGAACTCTGGTAAAATGTCGTCCAGTACCATGTGTTTTCTTGTCTCCCATAACTGTTGTCTCAAAGAATCATATGCACATAAAAAATATGTCACCTTGTCTGTCTCCGTTTCGAATTCTGGCAAATCCTGAAACCGGAACTTTTTCAGAAACATCTCCTGCAGCTCCGCTCTGGAAAATTTCAAACAGTTCTCGTAAATATAACCATATTTTTTCTGATATGGAGCACCTACTAATAAAACCCGAAAGCGATCGAATTCGGACAGATACTCTTCATACGGATTAAATACAGGCTTTATATCAAAATCCACAACAGAGTTTTCCCACAGCCATTCACTACCATTATTGGTTGTATGTAGCAGGGTATCCGACCATGGTATTCCTATCATATCGCATAGCTGCTGGAGTTCTTCCTGCGGATGCAGCTTTAAATCTTCAAAACGTATGATCAGCGTTTTCCAATTCCGCAACGGAATTTCATTTCTGAAATCTACGCCAGACATACTCTTAATGGAAATGAGAAGAAAAGGAACCAGACTTGTCCCACTGTAGCTTTTAAAATTTGCCCCAAACCATACAGCAAGGTTTCTGCGCGTTACCAGCGTATAACCGCCAATCTTCCTGCTTTCCAGCCATTTAGCCAAAACTGGCATTTCTTTCCGTGGAAATAAATGCGGTTCCCAGTAGACGATGATTTGTGACATATCCTTTATTGTTAAATTATACATATTTTTTAGATTTTCAATATGATAAAGAAGAAACATTTCCTGAGAAGTTATTGTTTCTTCTGACGAGCACGCCTTTTCTATAATCTCCTGAAAAACCCTGCAATAAGGAAAAAAGTCGCTGACTTTAGCCGAAATTTTTTCCAGTTCCATACATTTATGCCAGGTCAGACGGACACAATACCAGAAAAGATTATCATTTACAGTTCCCATTACCCCTTTCAAAATGTTGGGATGTCCATCCAGCAATCCGCGAATAAGTATATTCCCACTCATCCAGGGCATTGCCCCTAACAGGATTCCTTTCGGAATAAAGCACTCATGCGTATATTTTTCACAGTTTTCATGCATAAATGCATCTATAAGAACAAACGCACCTGCATGTGAAAAATACTCTGAATATGAAATATTCGTTATCTTTTTCAGCTTTTCCCTGAAATTCCATAGATTCAGGGTGCTATCCGCATCTGCATTCCCATACCATGGATGCACGACGAACAGGATGTGACTACTGTTTTCTGGCATATCCCATTGGGATATCTCAATATATCTGACAAGTATATCCTGATTTTCTATGTTTTCCAAATATTCTTTCAATATACCACATAGTATTCCATCTCCTGCAAGGAAAACCTCTTTGCCTTTTAATACATGTACCAGATTACTGCATGGAATATCCGTATAATCATTCATCAGGAAAAACTGCTCATTCCTTTCGTATCCATAATAGTCAAAGAAATCCACATTCGCAGTCCCCAAAGCGCTTTTTTCACCATGTACATCGATAAAAATACTATCTTTTCCGGAACGGATTGCCTCCCACACGGTATTTACTGGTTTTCCTAACAGCACTCTGGGTATATATCCGGCATAACCTAATGGGATATGTCCGACATAACCAAAAGCAGATTCTTCAGAAAAACACCGTACATCAGTATGATGCTGATACAACAGATCATAAGCATCCTGTGCCCTTTCATCCGTTCCTAATATGACAATATCCTTTCCCTCTAATTTTTCGAGAAGCTTTTCTAATCCTCCATCACAATTCATGATCTTTCCTGCAAGTACATTTGCCTCATAAATCTGATCGATACATTCAAACCCTGCAGATGCACTTCCTGAAACTCTTTGAAACAGATCTGTCTTCTCCAAGACAGGTTCTGCATGGATCAACAGCTGTCCAATATGATCATCAATATCCGTCAGATTCTGATATCCAAGAAATTCCCAGTATTTTCCACTAACTGATACTGGAATATGAAAACGTTCCAGGTATTTCACAAAATAATACGCCAGTTCGTTACAGCCGCATACAATGATTTTCCTGATGTCTGGAAAAATGTTGGAAAACTGCAGGGCATTCCGGATCCCGTTTAGTTCCTTCAGCATTCGGAGTTCTCTGTTGGCTTCCATATCCTGCCATCCGTAGCAGAGTATTTCTCCCTGCTGATCCATGATCGGAACAATCTGGAGCACGGAAGGATTCCTCTCTCCATTCTGCCTGAAACATTCTCTTGCGTTCTGCCATATTTCTTCGTCAGAAACCTGGCACTGACTTATTATATGAACATTGATTCCATCATCCTGATTGATCAGATTTTTTCCTAAAAAACGAAGCATATATTTTATTCTCCTTATTTATCCCGAAACGGAGAGGAAACCGTTGTGTATTAACGGGCAGAAACCGGCAGTATGTTCCACATCTTTATAATATATCAGTTATTCTGGTCATCCTGTTAAAAAAAACATCTTCAACCATCAGTTCCAGAAAATCCTCGTCCGTTATTTTCACCTTATGCACCAGTTCCAGGAAGATCTCATCGAGTCTCCTGTTTACGGTCCTTTCTGTCTGGGGACAAAGTGCAATATAACTCCGGAAATAATCAAAAATTCCGTCCTGCGCCTGCATGAAACAATCAATATTTCTGCCGCTTCTTGTTTCCACGGCATAGACAGGTTCTCCCGTACTGTCAAACTCCAGTACGGAAGGGTGCGGCGCCGTCAGCAGTGTTTCAAGAATGTAGTAATCATTATAAATCACGCAAGAATCCGTTTCCCCATCCTCATAAAAAGCCTGGATGTCCAGGTTTTTTCCCTTCATGTGCGCCTTTTCCAGCTGCAGGAAGTAAAAACCTTTCAGGCGGTTGCTGACCAGCCTCTGCAGATACATCTGGGTTGTGCCTTTTGCTACAAAATCAAAAAAGGCGACGGGTCCGTTTTTCACATTCAGTTTTTCTATATATTTCTGGTAATTCCCAGACATGGCCTGGGCCTTTTCCAGAATGGGCATCTGGTATCTCATCAGACCGTTTTCATTAACCGGTAACCTGTCCGATTTGATACTGCCGGCATTTATCCCGAAACGTTCCGAAAGTTTTTCTTCAAGTGTACCGCTGTACTGCATTTCATCAACATAACGGATGTCTTCAGGTTCCCTCATGCCCGCCCGTATTGCCGCGGTCCGTGAAGCGAGGAAATATACGGTCTGTTCTTTCTGTCCCTGTATGCCTGTCAGGTATGCGTACATTTTCCTGATCAGATATCCGTCTCTTGCACTGAACCATATATTCTGAAAACCTCCCCTCTGCATCTGGTCATGGAACCACAGCACAAAATCACTGAATACCGGTGCGCAGAACAGGTATCCGATATCATATGCCGCTGATATTTTCAGATGCCTGTTCCCGTCTTCAGTCTGAAACGGACTGTTAAAAATCCGTGCGACGAACATTCCGGCTTTCAGGTGGTCTGACAGTGATACCAGGTAGTTCTGCAGCCCAAGCCCGCCAAGCGATTCCAGCAAGTCCAGTCCGCTGGGCAGCCTGCATGTCTCAAATCCAAAAAGACCGGCGGATTGTACATCTGCCACAATATCATCACCAATATGAAGGTATCTGCCCGGCTTTTCTTTGGCCTTTAAAATCTTATACAATCCCTGTGTTTTCCCTGTCCCGTAATCACTGGAAGCAAGAATATTCGTATATCCTGTAATTTCACATTTTTCAAGAATCCATGCCAGCTGTTCCCTGCTGTAATAGGTATCCGAAACGATATACACTTTTTTCCCCAGCCTTACTGTCTCTGTCAGAAGGCTGCACACTTCTTTTCTTGGCACCAGCAGGTCAGAATCGGCTTTCCACTCCATACCGGCCAGCTGCCCTGCAGTAATATCCGGTGCTGCTGCTCCCGGCTTTTCCAGTACATTCTGATAGATTTCGGTAAGCGTCGGCGCTTTGTTTTGTGACAGTTCCTTTTCAGCTGCAAGCCGTTTTCTGCAAAAATCCTCTATACAGACACCTTTTTCCTTTAGCATGCAGTCCACATATTCTGGCACATCACCGGCATACAACGTCTGGCGCATGACCAGCGTGTCAAACAGGTCAAAACTGACCACATCGGCATTCCTGATCTTTGTTTCCAGTTCTGCCTTCGTTATGCCGTCTGTACTGGTAAAACAGTATGATACGTTCTTTTCTTCCAGCAGGTCTTTCCCCCTGATATCCAGCAAGGCAATTCCACTATCTCGGCACTTCTTTCCGATCTGCTGTCTGATTGCCCTGCAGGAGCCTGGGCGTGCCACCACGATGATCAGTCCGACACCTGCACGGATGGCGGCATCAAGGGACAGAATACGCCTGCCGTAAAGTTCCCCGTCTGTCCTGAAACTGTCCAAAAGCCCAGCGATTTCATACTCATTTTCCAGCACCGCCAGCGCCCGCTGTGTTTCTGTGCCGAGTCCGTATAATGCTGTTTTTCTGCCCTTATATTTTTCCAGTATTTTGTTATTGTTTAAAAATGTATCTGCTGACATGTTCACTGATACCTGCACCCCGCACTCTGTTATTTTTGCGCCAGTGTTGCCTGTATAATTTCCATAAAGCGTTTTTCAAAGGCCGGCATTGAAAAGTATTTTTCATACAGCTTTCTTGCCTTTTTCCCCATGCCGGCCAGTTTTTCCCTGTCTGTCACACACCACATGATTTTTTTTGCAAGTGCCTGTGCATCTCCACTGGGAAAAACCAGTCCATCCCCGCCATCATGGATATAAGCTGCCGTCCCCGCTGCATCCGAAACGATACAGGGGACAGAATGCATCATCGCTTCCGCTGCCACTGTGGGCATGGGATCCTCCCTTGAAGGACAAACCAGTACATCTGCTTCCCCGAGCAATCTGTGAATCTCCCCGCGGCTGACGCTTCCCGTAAAAACAATCCCCTTATCCTCTGCACATTTACTGCGGAGGTTTTCCCCGAACAGGGTATTCCCGTGGCCTGCTATGTAAAATTTACTATTATGCCTGATACTGTCAGGCAGACTTCTGACCGCCTGCAGTAAAATATCCTGTCCTTTTCTCTCTTCGAGGAATCCGATTGTGATAAAACGGACTCTGCCGGAACCGGTCCGCATCTCCCGGCAGCAGACATCCGCCCCTGCAGTTGCTGTCCCGTCTTTTGCGACATCCACAGCCCTGCGGATCACAGTCTCATCCTTTGCAGCATCTGCCACTCCGTACAGCAGTCCGCTGCATTCCAGATCTGGGAGAAACTCCCTGATGGCAGCTGCCGGAACCGGTCCGACGGACACAGCTGTCAGGTTATGGAGACTGATTTTTTTCATGGTCTCCCTGCTGACGCCGTCATAAAAAAAACGGGCGTCATGCAGCCACCAGACTACCGGAATCCCCGTATCCCGTTCCGAGAGAAACACATGGAAGTTCAGGGTATTGCACAAAACGAGAGAAAACGCTTTCACCCATGCGGTCTCGTGCATCGTCGCGATCTGCAGGTTTTCATCCACGATGACAGGAATGTCACTTCTGATCAGTTCTTTTTTTAATGGCCCATCAGTCATGGAAGCAAACACAACGGGATACCCGTTTTTTTTCAGAATCTGCGCCGCATGAAACAGAGCGATCTCAGGACCGCCCAGCAGCAGGTCATTCGACAGCAGCAGGATCTTACATTCCCCAGGTTTTCCGCACGCCGTAATTTCTTCCGCGTCCGGATAATACTGTACCGGTTCTGACACGGCATCGTGTGCGATGAGCTGGTGCAGGTCGTAGAAATGATAAATTTTTTCCGGTTCCACGCCGAGTGATAGGAGCTGTTGTTTCATCTGTTTCACATAGAAACTCAGAATGACAATCGCGTCATAATCCAGCCGGATCCCCTCTTCCGGGGACAGTACTTCCAGCCCGTCAATGATTGTGTGCTGCTTCTGTCTGGAATTGTCCAGCAGGGCAGTGACGTCCTGCCGGACAAACCATTTTTTGTATCGGTTGTAATAATCCCCCGTCCCGAATAATAGTATCTTCATACGTGTTCTGCCTCCGGTCAGTATGCATACAGGACTGTTCATGGATTCTGCATTTTTATTCCACATTCCGCGGAAGGTTTCTGTAGCAGTGTGATGCAGTCCAGATTCCTGTACCCCTCCCAGTCAATGACTTTCTGGTCATGTATTTCAAATCCCGCCCTGTATGCAAGGCAGGCAAAAGTCTGCCAGTTCATAAAGCTCCTGCCATGTACGGTATTGCTGAATGATGCCCTGTAGTCGCTGTCATTGTTGGAATGATGTATCAGCGCCTTTCCTCTGGGAATAAGCACACGGTATATGTCAGTCAGGTATTCATATATGTCCATCATCTCAAAATGAACAACCGCATCATAGGAAAAAAGCGCTGTATAGGCACTGCTCTCCAGTTCCCCTAGGTTAAACCCATTATTTCTGTAATATACAATATGATCCTTTCCATAAAACCTTTCCCTGCAGAATTCCATATTTTCCGGAAGGATGTCCACAAGCGTGATATTTCCCGCCCTGTCCATATACTGTGGTACATGCCTTCCCCTCCCGCATGCAAGCTCTATGACATTTTGAAGATCCAGCCTGTCAAACAGTTTTCTAAATTCCGAAGTATCATCCCAGAATACCTTCAGGGCTTCTTCCGACTCCGCCCCTTCAAAGTATTCATCCATACTGTCCTTATGGAATGCCGCGCAGAATTCCCGGTTGAATTCCGCCCTGCCCATGCCGGCCATCCCTGCAAAATCATCTATGGAACAGTATCCCATCCCATCTGCTTCAAGCATCCGGTAAACTTCATCTCTGTCCTCCAGGTTCCCGACTGCTACAATAAACTGTACATCCTGTTTTTTTGCCGCTTCATAATCAAAGACCTGTTTTCCTGCAATCTGTTTTAACACATCATACTGACGGTCGCAAAAACCGGCTATCAGAGGATCCAGTCCTTTCTGCCGCAGGAAACCGTAATATGCCCTTCCCTGTTTTCCTGCCCCGTAAATCATATATCTTTTTTCTTCCATGATAAATTTTCCTCCTGTCATGGTACCGCATACAGGACCATCTCATTGTCCGCATTGCTGTAACTGCGTACGTAAAATCTATACTCTGGAACAAGGGACCTGATGTACCGGGGCAGCGTGATCATGTCCTCCGGTTTATGGTAGATGCATACGGCCAGCTTAGGCCTGTCCCGCATAATCACATTTCGGGCTCCCCTGAGGGATTCGGACTCTGCGCCTTCCACGTCCATCTTGATGAACGTAACCCGGTCCCCGGGGTCGACAGTCTCATCAATGGCAGCCGTCGTAATTACCGCGCCGCCCTCCCCTATGTGTGAGCACCCATCGCCCGTCGCATCAAAACGCAGCTCCGTTTTTTCACTCCATGTGCCGTATGGAAGCATCACAATCTCAGGAAGCTTTCCGCCATCCTTTGCAATCCGCTCCACACAGCTGCGGTAATTGGCGTCATCCGGCTCAAATGCATAGACCTTTTTCAGCCCCCTGCACAGCCCGGCAAAATCGGCCGTCGTCGCCAGGTCGCAGCATCCTGCGTCAATGAATACCTCTTCCTCCCCATACTCCAAAAATTCCTCATAGAAATAATCATCTCCTGTCCCGCATATGAAAAACGCACGTATATCGATGATATCTTCCTGTGCTGTTCCGTTTTTCAGGAGATATTCCTCTGCTTCCCGATAGTATTTTGTCGTACAGATGACGACTTTTTTCCTGCCATCCGTACGGAACATTTTTTCCGGACTGATGACTGGGAACCCGCAGAATCCCCTGTCCTGTCTGTCCTTATCCCTGTCACAGAACGCAATATTTTTGTTTTCTGTATCCAGGTATGGAACCAGCCTTTTTGCGAAGCTCCCCGCGCCATAAAAGAAAATCCCTGTGTCCGGTGGCAGTTTTTTCAGGAATTCCTTTTCCTCCTGACGGTTCCAGACTGGGAAATCCGGATGTGACTTTTTCACAATCTGTTCGATATACCGGAAATCCCCTGTCACAAGCCAGTTGAAACGGGCCATGTACAGTTCCTCTGAAAGGCTGTCCCCCAGCATCCCGTAAATATCCCTCATATCTTTTAAGAGGTCTTCCACTCCCATGTTCATGTCTCCTTTAAATACTGATAATACCTGTCCATGCCGTTTTCCAGCCTGACTGGCCTGCCCTGCCAGAGGGTCCGTATCCGCGTATTGTCCAGGACAGTCGTCCTGACATCGACACTTCGCCCCTCCCTGTAAACGGTCTCCGGCGATAAACCCATCTTCCGCAATATGCCGATCACGTCATTCTGCGTGTATCCCCGCCCTGAACTGATATTGAAGGTGTCTTCCTTTCCATCATACCGGATCAGGCATTCGATCATCCCGCACACATCATCAATATAGACATAATCCCTTACATTCCTCCCGTCGCCCCAGATCTCAACTGGAATGCCTTGGATGGTATTCTTTAGCGCCGCATCGATAAATCCCACACCCTTATGAAAATCCTGCCCCGGGCCGTACGGGTTGGAGATTCTGGCTATAATAAAACAGGTGCTGCTCTGGTAGTTGAACGTCCGCATGATGTTCTCTATGCACAGCTTTACATTACCATAATGGTTGATCGGACATGGAAGAACCGTTTCATCCAGCGGCTGTTCTGTATGGTTTCCATATACGGTGCCCCCGGATGACAGGAAGATCATCTTTATATTCTCACGGACAAGCATGCTGCAGAGCCTGACTGTCTGTACGAGTTCCCTGCTGTAGCCATACATACAGGCCTCGTTGGAATTGCCGGGATTCATCATACTGACAGCGTGGATGACGCAGTCCGTTCCCCTGACCGCAGCCAACAGACTGTCATTATCAAAAAAATCTCCCTGGATAAAGTGCACACCCTCCTGCTTTAAGGGCGGCTGCAGGTCAAAAGAGCAGACCTCATAATCCTGTTTTATGAGATGGCTGCACAGGCTGCTGCCAAGAAACCCCGAACCACCCAGTACCAGAATTTTTCCCTTCACTGCTGTCCACACATCCTCATCTGTTTCTTTTCATGCTCCGCATAACGCGCATTCAGCCTGCTGTAATATGTTTCATCCTTATGTATGTACCTCAGTATGTTTTTTTCACTGATTCCGAGATCAGCCAGCTGCGCCCCGATCTGGCTGAAACCATTCTGGCTGCTAATGACATACAATGCGTCAGGATACTTCTGGCAGGCTTCCGCCGCCGACAGTACGGGAAATCCGCCGGCAGTCTTTCCAGTCTTTGCGGCATCATTGTCCGCAAGCACTACCGTCAGTCCCGTCTGACCGGACAGCCCCCTGGCAACTTTCAGTCCTATCCCGGAACAGCCAAAGACCACGGCCTGTTTCTTATCCGTGACAGCACCGGCAATGTACTCCCAGTCGCTTTTCCGCTCAGATTCCCGGGCAGAAGCCAGTACATTTTCATACAGACCTGCATCCAGAATCTTTTCTGCCTCATCCCACCATATCCGGTTTACGGTCAGTCTGGTGCAGACCCATGGCTTGAAAATGCCTGTAAAATGATACACTGCCGGTTCCTGTCCGATGCCCTCAAGCTCCTGTAGGCTGTAGCCTGACAGATCCCATTCCGGCAGGCTGTTATAATATTCTGTAAAAAAATCATATCGGAGCGGAAGGAGCCTTATTTTCCCGTGGCACAGTTTGTTTATAATGTCCTGGTCCATATACTTATAACCCCTGCCTATATAATCCGTCATTTTTCTGTCCATGCCATCTTCCCGCATTTTTTTCAGGTTAAATACCAGAAATCCCGCATTTACATAAGTGTGCATATTCGGGATGCCCAAATACGCGGCATAACTTTCATAATCGGCAAAGTGGCACTGTACTCCCATGTCCCGCACCCCTGCGGCATAATATCCGTCCAGGTCCACACCATACACTTCCGCCAGGTCCCGGCGCACGATCATATCCCCATCGATAAACAGACAGCGGTCAGCCGGAATCAGGCTGCCCATATAAAGCCTGTAATAGGACGCTACGGGAATATATGCTGTCGTTACGGCAAAATCCAGTTTTTCGTCACGGACCTCCACAAACGTGACATCCGCCTGCCTGTATTTCTCCTGTATGCCCGCGATCCTCTGCCGTACATCCGGGCCAAGATCCTCTGCGCACAGAATATAGATGTGGAACCATGTTCCTGCCTCTGCCGAGGACAGTATGGATGAGATCGTGACCATTGTCGGCACAGCATAGTTGTCATCCGTTGTCAGCACGATATTCATTTCATTCATTTTGCATTCTGCCTCCCTGTTCCCATTCCGCCAGCAGCCGGGTGAGCGGGATCACCGGCCTGCGGATGTATTTCCTGATTTCACGGACGATGTTTTCCGTATCCTCCACTGACGCAATAATAACCAGATCCGTCTCCTGCCTGAAATCTTCCAGCCGTGATACGGGAACCGCGGCATCAATAAATCCCGCGTTCCTGTCAATCGCTCCGGTCACCTCTGTTTCCGTCCCTTTCAGCCTGTTCACCAGCTGCCTGCCAAGATATCCCATCCCGTAGACAGTAACACGCCTGACCTTCTGACTGTGCAGATATTCTGACAGACTACCCCTGATGCTTTCCAGTTCCATCCACTTATCATAAACAAAAAACATTTTCCTGTATTTTTCCAGCAGCTTCAGGTACCGCTCCTGCTCCGATGCCACCAGGCATTCCAGCTTTTCCAGCATCATCCCGTCCAGAAGGGATTCCCTCCTGATCACTTCCAGCATTTCTTTCTCTGACAGGAGCATCTTTCCGCTGTTCCACGAAAAGCTGTTTTCTCCCAGCCTGTGTTCAAATAAAATCTCCCCGTTTAACGCAAAGCGGCACCCCTGCCGCATCATGCAGATCCACAAAAACCAGTCGTCAGCCCCGTTGTTTTGCAGGATATTCTGCTTCCATATATCAGGGACCGCCTTCCGGCGCATCAGTACCTGTCCGGGTGAAACGATCGCGTTTCCCCTGCCCGCCATGCTTTCATAATCAGCCGCGTTTGCAAACGGGTATGTATTGTTATAGATTTCCCGTCCGTTCTCCTTTGCCCTGCAGACAACCGCATCCGCATCTCCCATGGCCGCCAGCTGGCTTCTGAAATACCCTGGGGCTATGACGTCATCCTGGTCCAGAAACAGAACATAACTGCCTGTGCAATAAGACAGTCCCCTTACCCTTGCACCGTGGATTCCCCTGTTGCGGTCTGTCTCCACGATGACAATTTCTATTTTTTCAGAAAAATAATCCCCGTCCAGGCAGTCTTTCGGTGCATCATTGACCAGCACCAGACGGATGCCGGCATCGCGGTCCGTTCCTTCCAGGCAGGCTTCCAGCCGGGTAATCATCCCCCTGATATACTGCCGGCCTTTGTATACTGGCACAACTACGTCCACGTTCTCTTTGCCGTAGCGCATATTCAATCCCTTTCTCCTCCTAAGGAGCTGTACAACCCTGATGCATGATATGGAAACAGCTGGCAGCCCGCTTCCGGTTCCGCGAGGATCCTGCACAGCTCATCCAGTTCAAATACGCGGATACCGCTGTTTCCCTTACTGTTTATCAGGTCCTTTATCTCATCCGCATATTTTTCGGGTGTAATGATCAGGTTACAGTCTGCATTGTCCAGCAGATCCGGGGACCGGACCGGCACCGTTCCTATGAAACTGCCCCACAGGAGACGGTTGCTGTCCACAACCGCATCAATCCGGATGCCCGCCTTCCGGAACCATCCTGTCCAGTAAGTTCCCCTTGCACCTGCTCCCCATAATGTGGCCCGGTCCGTGCCCAAAAGCGCTGTCAGCCGCGTATGGAAATTCTCCGGAGGGATGGCATGCAGCACAGCTTCACAGAGCCTCCTGTCAATTTTTTCCCTGTAACCGTCCGCATCCGCCGGCAGATGGCGCAGCGCAATCTCCCTTGCCTCCCTGGCACACATTACTGCATTGACACTGCTGATGCCGCCATAGGAGAAGGTGAATACCGGCCTGTGAAGGTAGCAGATCACTGCCCCTTTACTGGCAACTCCCAGAAACCAGTCGTAATCCGCAGCGGTCTGATACCGCACGTCAAAATTCCCGGACTTTTTAAAAAATTCCTTCCTGCAGAATATGGATGAGTGGAAATAAGTCATCTGTATGTTCAGATCGTCCCGCGAATACCGGGATGCATCATAATATACCCTCTGCCCGTTTTTTTCCAGGACATAATTGTCACAGCACACACAGTCGCAGTATCCATCCGAAAAAGCTCCCATCACAGCTTTCAGAGCGCCCTGTTCATACCAGTCGTCACTGTTCAGAAAGGCGATTACATCCCCCGTAGCCGCACCGATACCCTTATTCATGGCATCAAAGATGCCATGATCCGGCTCACTGATGCACCTGGTAATACAGGAATCATACTTTTGCAGGATGGACAGGGTCCCGTCTGTGGAGGCGCCGTCGACGATAATGTATTCCAGCTCCCATTCCTGTCCTGCCTGTGTGATAACACTCCTGATCGTTTTCTCAATCGTATCCCTGCTATTCCGGCAGACCGTGATCACTGTCATCTTCATTTTCTGTCCTTTCCCTGTGCCATGTTTCAAACCAGTACTGAAAACTATATTTTTCCGCCAGATATGCATATTCCGTACTATGCTGCAGGGGATTTTCCATAATATCTTTTATGTACCGCTCCCTGTCACTCCTGTCTGGGATCCTGCGTACATATTCCCTTTCCGCCATTCCCCTTACCATACTGTCATATGCACATGCATCCCTGGAAAGCAGATAGAAAGAGTCCGTATACGGTTCTATATAGCGGACAATATTCTTTTCGCTAACACCATTTTCTTTTAACTGTCTGATTACCTCTCCGTATGCAATCTGGCAGGAAATGATCCAGAGTGTATCGCATTCTTTCCAGCTGACCGAAGGGAGTGCCCGGACGGGTATTCCCTTGTAAGCCTGCCCCCAGGCTGCCTCGTTGCTGTCTGCAAAAAATTCCACCTGTCTGACCTGGTATTCCAGCAGAATGTCGCACAGGCGTCTCCCGTTTGCGGAATATCCCCAGACAGCGACATGCCTGCTTCCCTTTGCCCTGGCTATCAGTTTTGACAGCCTGCTATCATTCCCGTTCAGGAAGCATCTCTTCTGGTAAGACTGGTAACTGCGGGTTCTGGAAAATACTTCCGCAGTCTTCCACCACTCACGCGAGCCCCTTACCTCAGGGTCATCCCATGCCTTGTATGCTCCTCCAAGATGAAGAATAAAAGGGACGTCATGGTCGAAGTCGAAATCCCTGCTGTCATATGGCAGTCCGTACAGATGCCTGATGCCGGCTCCTGTATAAAAGTGAAACAGGTTATATTTCAACGGTATCGTCATGATCTGCGGATAGCAGCAGACATTCAGCACATCCTGATCCTCATTCCAGTTTTCCTTTTCCAGTTGTTCCAGAAAGGGTACCGTCATTTTATCCTGCCGCAGTTTCTTCAGTCCCATGACCATGACACCCGAATTGATGTAACAATCCCTTGCGGGAAGACCCATGATGTGCTGATGTTCCCATTCACGCGGAATATCCGCAATGATATGGCAGTCCTTCACTCCTGCCAGGTAATGATCCCCCAGCCTGATTCCATATAACTCTTTCAGATCCCCATGTACCAGAATATCGCAGTCCAGATAAATGCATTTGTCATATTCAGGAACCAGTTCCGGTATCAGCAGCCTGAAATAAGCTGCAGCTGATAAATGCCTGTTATAAATCCGTGCTGTCTCAAAGCAGGCTGGGTCGGCATACCGGATGGTTACCCTGAAATTGCCATATTCCTTTCTGAGAATATCCGCGGCCTCCCAGACTTCCTCTTCTATTTCCATGCGGTCCGCCGTAAGGATAAAAAAATGGTAGTTTTCCCCCGAATGCTGCAGTATGGATCTCATGACCACAAATGCCTGTAAAACATATTTCCGGTCAATCCCCCACACAACCGGAATACACTGTCCTCTCATACAACCTTACACCTCGTATAACATATCATTCATTAACTCCTCCAGAAACACGGTATCCGCGTCCGGGCAAACAGGAACGGCTTCCCTGGCTATCATTTTCAGTCCCCCTGTTCTTTTATGAAATAAAATAATCCATACCGCCACTCCCCGTTATGCGGATCATCATCATACTGATGTATGTCCACGTTGTACTCAATCCTTCCCTGCGAAGTGCAGGAGAACTCTTTCAGACGCAGTCCGGAAAAGCAATCGACAATTGTATCTGCATAAAAGACTCTGTGCGCGTTAAATTCTACACGCTCTTTCCCGACTGGCACGGAAAGATAGAACCTTCCGCCCTTTTTTAGTTTCTTCTGGATGTTGTCAAAGCATTGAAAACATGCCTCCGGATCAACAGGGTCACCATACCTGCCAAGTCCGAAATGCTCCAGTGAACAGAGTGCTGACATACTCCCGATGCTTCCGTCTGGTATCTGATGGAGGCTTGTCGCGTCGTCCACGATTGTGTGCAGGTGTTCTGTTTCACATGGAAATTCGCGGATATCAATCATCGTCACATCAATTTCCGCCGCCAGAAGATGCGCTATAAATCCGTCAAGCCTTGAGCCGATGTCAAAGTGCTCTTTTACCCCGGTTTTTATAATCAGCTTTGCTGCCCATAAATCCTGCCAGAAATAATTATTGACTCTCCCGGCTGGGGCATATCGATCTGTAATGACCGGCCACAGATACTGGTTTTTGATCGCAAAACCAGGTCGCTGGTTCAACTGGTTATATGTTTTTGCATCTTCCCTGAAAAAAGTATCTTCCACCATCCCGGATTCTGAACAATACAACGTATAATTGATATCTGATAATACTTCCTTTAAAACTGCCCTGTCCGTACACCCTGCCTTTTTTTTGACAGCCTGCAAAAAAATCACCTTAGATATATCCACAGATAACGACTGACATCTTTCGTAGACTTCTCCACCATAAGAATTTGCAACAACTATGTAATCATATCCTTCCGGTATCCTGCTGCTGTCATAGACAGGTTTTTGCATATACGTTTCCCTTGATTTGTGCGTCTCAATAAATCCAATGATTTCCCCTCCGCATTCATTCTGTATGAATCGTTCTGCAATGTTTCCCGTTCCCCAAACCAGTATTTTTTTCATTCATCCCATTTCCTTTCTGTGAAATGTCTGTTATATCCTTATGGGTTCGTTGACAGCCAGAAAGTAGTCCCTGTTCCTTTCCTTTCCCCGCTGCTCCAGATAGTCCATAATTTCCAATCGTGCACATTCATCTGCAACCGCAACGAAAACCGTATCACAGACTTCCAGAGCATGATCTTTATCCTGAATAATCGGATGCCCCAGATACCAGCCCTTTTTATTCATATCGATAAACCCCACAATCTCCAACTGATTCTTTCCTAAGACTGCAATCATTTCCAGCACATTTTTTCCGTATGTGCCAGCTCCCCAGATTACAGCTTTCTTATTCTCCTTTTTCACAGCCAGCATCAATACATGATACCAAAACCATACGTCATCTGCCTTTTCGCCATTTCTATACTGATCAAATATCTGAACAACATCGTCCAGCTGCAGACAGGATTTTTCTTTTCCATCATAATCCCTGACAATCCATTCATAATAATCTTCCAGCTGACTGCCCACTTGTGAATAAGTATGGTAGCTCAAATAGGTATCATAAGCCCTGTCTGTTATCTGCGGTATCCTGCCAGAACTCCTATATGCTTCGTACTGCAGAAATGCCTGGTAAATATCCTTTGCGGCAGACCCGGCCGTCAAAAAGCTGTTCTCCTTATTTTTCAATAGTTCCGGCACGCCCGCAACAGGCGTTGATATGATGGGAACCCTATTTGCCATGCTCTCTGCCAGCACGCCCGGATAGGATTCCACTTTACTGGCTAATATAAACAAATCAGCCTTTTCCAGATAATCCTCTATATTCAGGACAAATCCCGCAAAAATTACCACATCCGAAAGTCCATTTTCCAAAACAAACTTTTTGCATTTCTCACCATATAAGGTATTGTTTTCCCCTAGTAAAGTAAGCCTGACATTCTTTTTATGCATTCTGCATTTCAAAATGAACCTGATAATCTCCATCTGATTTTTGCGTTCACACAAAATTCCTATCGTAATGATGCTGATGATCCCTGTTTTATCATTGCCCTTTTCCAGGATCTTTTTGTTACTCTCATATGAAACCCTGATGCACCTTGACACAATACCCAGTCCACTGCCCCAGCGTCTGGAAAATAACACGGAGTCTGCGCTGTGGTACTGTGGATAAACGTTTAACCAGTCTATCAAAAATTCCTGTTCGTCCGTCTGGTATATATTCATCAGATGGGGAATTTTTAGTTCGCGCGCTGCAAACTCTACGGTAATATTCAGCTGTGTACTGTGAATTAAATCCGGTTTATAGTTCAGGATGATTTTCCGGATGGCGGCATAGGACTCTGCTACTTCCGGTATGTTGATACATTCCATGCATGTCGCAATCGGAAACCTGGCCGTAATTGTACTTAATCCGTATGAACTGCATATCTGGTCATATTCTGGTGCATGAACATTATTGGTATCGTCTGGTATTACCACGAATACTTCACAGCCCCTTTGCTGCATTATATGTGCCTGTGACAGCAATATTTTGTTTGAGCCTCCTACTACTAATGGAAAATCTGCAAAGTATAAAATTTTTTTCATATAAATATCTCCCAATAGCCCTTCTGCCTAAATCCTGCATGCATAGATCATCCCTCTGTTGCCCTCTCTGTCCTGATACCAGTATGTATAGCCTGCAGCATCCAGATGTTTTAAGATACTGTCCCTGCCCTTATAGTGCCACTCCAGCATGATCATGGTAAACTGTCCGAGCATCTTCTCTGCTGCCAGTCTCTCCAGAATGGAATACTCTTCCCCTTCACAATCCATCTTTAATATGATGTTGCAGCCTTCGGAATTTTGTATAATCGGATGGAACACTTCTGCCGCATCCCTGACCTGTACGATTTCCTGTTCCTCATATTCCGGCTGAACCAGCCCTGCATTCCTGTACCATGCATATGCATCTTCCCTGATACTGGCTATCGTACTCTGACCGCAGGTCATATCCCTGTTAAACCCAGCCACTCTCCTGGCATTCTCATCACTGATGCCATATGGAAAAACCTCAACCCGTTCTGTACACTGCAGATAACTGCTGAGGTTTTCCACTGCATCCGCATAGGTTTTACGAAACGGTTCATAGCCATATACTTTTCTCACATTCTTTCTGTTCAAAAAATAAAGAACGGAATCCCCGATATTCATGCCAACGTCCAGCACCACATCTTTTCTGCCATTATTGACCGCATAATTCCAGACCTGGTTAACCAGGGTATCATATACGTTACAAAATTCATCTTCCGACCGGATCTTAATCATGATGTCACTGACCCGGACTGCCAGCCTGACCGCATGATCCTCCCACAACACTTTGATCTGGTCAGCACGTTTCATATAGCCGTCATACAAACTGTTTCCCAGAACGATCTGCTCTGCGCAAATTCCACGCTTTATTAAGTCTTCTGCAATGCGGATACACTCCTGCATATCCAGGACCATAATGAGAATCCTGTCAAAAGTGTACCGTGCAATCTGGTCGATGGTAATGACTTCTTTTCCTGCGTACCATCCTCTTTTTTTCCGGTCAATATATGCCTGTATGTGATACATCTCACTGACAGCCCTTTCATTCTGTAGATAAAAATTACCCAATCCATAAACCAGTACATTTTCCCTGGAAGGCAGATGCTCCATTACCGCAGCATGGCATCCGAACAATTCCACAAATGCCCTTTTTGTACTGTCCGGTATGATTAAATTATCTGGAAAGGAATACCTGTCTGTCTGTGTGTCTGAAAGGTTGATTTCCGGCGCTTCCGTCTGCCCTGTGTTTGTTCCGGTGCCATCCCAGCCGATATGCTTTACCAGCGGCACATAAGGATTGATACAGACACCCTCATTTTCAATGACATATAATGCCCAGTACACGCCCCATGAATCAAACCTGCCTGATATGGTGCCCAACAGCATATTCTCTAAATCATTTCCCCATACTGCCAGATGTCCGGACTTTGTCCGGTCTGCTTTCAGGCGTTTTAAAAAATCCGTATCTTTCGTGCATTTTTCCCATCTGTCCTTCCACGTTCCCCAGCCCCAACTGGAAACCCGTCCACAGCAGAATGCATCATGCTGGTCTTCCTCCAGCACGACTGGCCAGCGATACCCGCTGACAGAATACACTTTTTGATTTTGTTCATATCTTGTCAGCGCCTGTATCATAAACTTCATAAAATCCGGAGCCAGAACACAGTCGTCCTCGATCACAATGACAGCGTCATACTCCTGAAAGACGGAATGAACACCTGTTATCACGGAATCCGCCAATCCTTTGTTCCGTTCTGATACAATCACTTGTTTGTCACACCAGTTAACATCCCGAATCATGCTATTGACTTTCTTCCACTCAGTATCGTCCTCATCTGGTTTTAATCCGTCCTGAAAAATAAACAGCTTTTCCGGCAGTATAGTATTGTTTTTGATGGATGCCAGTACCTGCCCGGTATGATAGCTCCGATGATATGTAAATAATATGGCTGCGATTCTCACTTTTTACAATTCCTCCGTTCCTTAGCTCTGTCATAATAGAAATGAACGATTTCCTTTCCAAACCACAGCCAGTACAGCCATACCGACTTTGTGATCCGGTATGCCCGATTCATTTCCACCAGCTGCACATATTTCCATGGGATATGTTCGCTTCTTATAAAGCGCATGGAAGTAGGAACATTCCTGTTATTTCCTTCAGCCACTGTTCCCGCCTGCGGCTCTCTGGCGTTTTCTTCTTTCAGCACTTTGCTTTCCATAAAAATGTTAGAACGCTTCGCAGCATATTTAATCGCTATGCCACACAGGACGATTTCTATGGATGCCCCATAATCATACGATGGGAAACGATTTAAAATCTGATGTACATGAATATTCTGAAACAGGTCAAGCGAATAGAACCGCACATCGATGCCCTGGTTCAGCCTGCCGTAAAAATACTTTTTCTTTCCATCGCTCATTTTTTCCCGAAAAACATTCGGATGGGAAATTCCCGCAGTCAGCATGCCCGATCTTTTCCTTACGGTTTCCAGAAAATTTTTCTGCAGTATGACATCTGACGAACAATCCATCAGTATTCCGGCATGGTTTTCCAGTCCATAATCCACACCGTTCATAAAGGTTCTGGATAATGAATACCTGTATTTTCCACAGACATGGTCATAAACAATTACAGCTTTATCCTCCAGAATTTTTTTTACTACCCTGGCAACATTCTTTTCGCCGAAAACTGTAACCACCAGAATAAAATCCTGAAAAGTCTGCGATTTTAATGAACGGAGAAAGTTTATCTGCATTTTGTCATTTGGCGACCCATCAAAATCCCGAAAAGTTGTGCTTACTATGATTTGCGGCATATTTCTGTTCTTCCTCCTTCAAAAATTTTTACCCGATTGCAAACGCTGGCTTGTCCCAGAGCATAAAATATACTGTGGAAAACAACATCTGCCATCCGTTATATTTCATATAGAATGTCGTCTATGGATAATATTGGGCAATCCATTTTTGAGTACAACATATCTTCAATTTCTTCAAAAAAGGTGATTGGCGTAACAATGACCGCATCTACCGCTGGAAGCTCATCGTCCGGTGTTACCACATGAATATCCAGATGGACATTTGCCGCGTTTTTATCAATCCCATATCTGACCCTGATATCTGACCCGCTCAATTCCCTCAGCAAGGTTTCCCCGACAAAATTCATACCATAAATAGCAATCTCCTTATAACCCTGTTTTTGCAGATATTCTTCAATGGATCCATTCTGCTGTTTCACCTTTACCCATTGGTTCATCATAAGATATAACGCAAGATGCTTTTCTGACACTTTTGATATTTTATCAGCCTTGTCTTTCCAGATATTTCCCGTCAACACGGTTCCCAACGCTGTTCCCGCCATGAATGAAACAGCTGCCATTACTCCTTTTTTCATACAATGATCTCCTCTTCTCTTCTCATGTTCCTGCATCCATTATTTCCCAACAATAGCCCTTGCCAGTTCACGCAATATTTCTCCCACAGTAGGATGCGGAAATATCATATCTGCAATATTCTGAATCTGCATTCTGCCGGCTATCATCATCTCTGCAGCCACGGCAATCTCAGATGCACCATCACCAATCATTGTAAAACCAATCATTGTTTCAGATTGTGCATCCACCAGCATTTTTGCCTTTGCCCCATCCTTTTTGTGCTCTATAAAGTATCTGCCGCTATATGTCAGGGGAAGTTCTTTCGTTATGTATTGTATATTTCTATCGATACATTCGGTTTCCGTCAGTCCGACCGTTATCACTTCCGGTTCCGTGTATATGATTTTAGGGATGATATCATCATTCATGACTGCCTTTCTTCCGGTCAGATTATCTACTGCAACACGCGCCTGTTCATACGCAGCATGCGCCAGCATACTCTTTCCGGTCACATCTCCACAGGCAAATACGTTCCGCTTATTTGTTCTGCAGGTACGGTCAATCCAGATGCCTTTCGCATCATATGCCACACCGCACTCTTCCAGCCCGTATCCCCGGAGCGCAGGTACCCTTCCAACAGCTGTCAGTACAACGTCAGCCTGCAGACAGGCATTCTTCCCGCCGGTTTCTACCAATATTTCTTTTTCCTGAAATTCCTTTACTTGTGAACATGTATCGATCCGAATTCCCTTCCGTTCAAGAATTCTTCTGTATGCTTTTTCAATAGCAGTATCCAGTCCGCCTCCGATTTTATCAGAAGCTTCAATCACAGTTACTTCACAGCCAGACGCATGAAAATAGCACGCTGCTTCCAGACCAGTCGGACCTGCTCCGACAATTACCATTCTGTGCGGAATACGGTCCAGCCGGAACAGTCCATCGCTGTCAATTATCTGATACCCTGACTTTTGATACAGATTCGTCATTTTCATTGCATGAGATCCGGTCGCTATGATGAGATATTTCGATCGCAACAACTGTTCCCCTACCGTTATTACAGCCTCTTCATCCACAGAATCAATATATGCAGTTCCATAATAAGTAGTAACGCCTACATTTTCTAATTTATACACAATTCCCTGCCGGAGCTTTTCAATCATTTGCTGATTCCGCTGCACAACCCGGGGCTGCTTTACCCAGCATCCGGATGCATCATCTGCAAAAATACCATCCTTCTGATAATCTCTGACAGATTCCGTTATATGCGCTAAGTGAAGATATCCTTTTAGAGGGATACATCCATAATTCAGACAGGTTCCACCCAATAGATCCTTCTCTATCAAAGCAGTCTTTAATCCCCGCATGCCTGCCCGTTCTGCAGCTTCATATCCTCCAGGACCGCCACCTATAACAATTAAATCATATTCTTTCATTTATTTCTCTCACTGCAATTTGCTTATTATTTTTTCGATTAAATCTGTTCCGATTTCTATACACTGTTTACTCAATCCATTTTTCTCCTTTATGAATTCCAGATACTGCCTGAGATTCCTGCTGTCAGGTTCTTTCCCTTTTAATCCGCTGAAAAAAGTTTCTATAAAATCTGATTCCATGCAGTCGGTTTCATACTTTACGGATTCAATATACCCCATTTTCTCTGTCAGCGAGAACCGGACCGTTCCCCATCGTTTCTCCACAATCCAGAAATCAGAAAAATCCTTACCCATAATCCAGGCATCATCGGCCAGCCTTTGATAAAGTTTCCGGATTTCACATTTTTGAATATCCTGCGTGACCACCTCTGCGCCGGCATAGGTGGACAGAAATTCCTCTTTCATATCTTCACGGATATTCTCAACACAGCACTTATTATTTATTTCACTCATATTAATGATTCTGGCTTTAACAGAACGGATCCCTTTATTCACAAGCTTATACTGACCTGGCGTCAGACACATCTCTGCCATATTTTTATCCAGATTAATCAAAATCGTTCCATGCAATAGCAGGGCATGTGGATACCTTTTTTTTGCTGTTCCTGAAATTTTTCTGTTCTGAAGGGTAATAATATCATTTCTGCCGGAACACACTGCTTCTATCCCTCTTTTTTTCAGGACATTGAGCACGATTTTTAAATTATTTTCTACTGACACGCTATCTTCAGATGAAATAAAAGAATAATTCAGATTGCCCAAATCCTGATATACCGCACCACCGCCAGTCAGCCGCCGTGCCAGTTTCACCTGATTCTTCCGCAGCGCTTCCATATTGCATTCGCGCACAGGATTCTGATTCCGTCCGATTACAACTGCCTTGTCGCTCTGCCATAAAAACATTCCGCATAATCTTTCCCCACGGGCTGTCTCAGAACTAACATGCTGGCACAGGATATCTTCAGCCGCCAGGTTGTAATAAACGTCTGCAACTGCAGTTTCACAGATAAATATCTTCATATAATCACGCTTCCAGCCGGAACATCTTTAAAAATATTTTTTCCATTTGCAATAATTGAATCAGAACCAATCTTTACCCCCATATAAACAGTCGTTCCCATACCAATCAGTGTATTTTCACCAACAGTAACATTGCCTGCCAGCACTGCCCCCGGCGAAATTCGCACATGGCTGCCTATCCTGCAATTATGAGATACAATCGCGCCTGTATTAATAATACAGTCGTCACATATCAGGGCATCCGTTCCCACCGACGCATGTTCATAGATTAAGGTCCCCTCGCCAATCTGCGCGGTCGTTGCTATGCTTGCCGTGGGATGGATCAGTACAGGCGCAAAAAAATCATACGACTTGACCATTTGAAACAGCTTTTTCCGCATGTAAAATTGTTCCGACTGATTATCATTTGTAATGCTTCCTTTGGAAACAACTGCGGTCAGATATCCTTCTTTCCGAAGCTTTGGCAGGACTGTCTCATTCCCGATCACCGGAATCCCATTGATCAGTTCACCTTTTTTCCTGACAGGATCAACGATTCCACAAATATTATATGCCTTATTCTGTATGATTAACTCCAGACACATTTGTGCAGGACCGCCACCCGAAACAATGATCAGATCATTTGCCCTGCTCCGTACAATCTCGGCGGCAGGCTGTTCTGTCTGTCTGATCAGCAATAATACATCTTTCTCCCTGATCAGCTCTTTTCCCTGAAGCAGGCTCAGGTCAACGTGGTGCTTTTGGACGAGTTCGCGCGCTTTATCTGTCAGATTGTAAGCATGCTCATGGGTTTTTCCAATGTTTACAAACGAGAAATCTGCCTGATCCGTGATCACTGCCATTTTCTCCCCAACCTTTAAATCCGTGCCAGCCTCAATATTATAAAATACATATCCTTCACACCCGGCCAGAACATCCTCTGTTTCTTTTGTCGTTTCAAGTGATGCTACTGCCTGATCTTTTTGAACATAGCTTCCATTTTCTACAAGCCATACGCCAAGTGTGACTACATCATCATTTGTACCAATTCTTGGAACTACAACATCATATTCACGCATTCACGACCCTCCTGACTTCTTTCATTATGTTATCCTTACCAGGCAATACATTCCTTTCCAATTCTTCACCACAAGGAATCACACAATCTAACGCCGCAATACGCGCATATTTCCGCCCTGCCATTCGTTCCGCCAGTCCGGCAATAACCTCAGCTCCCCATCCGTTTCTCAGGGTACCTTCTTCCAGCGTTAAAATGTTTGTACACTCCCCAATATATTCCAGCATAACCTCCATATGAACCGGACTAATCTGTGTATGCACGATAATATTTACCAGCAATTCATCCTTTATCATCAATTCCCTGGATGCGTCCATCGCAGCTTCAACGCTGCCTCCATACGTGATCACAACAGCATCTGCAGATTCTTCCCTGTCCAGTGTTAAGTTATATACAGGAAATGCACCGCCCTTCTCCGTTACATAGAACATATTTATTTTTTCATTTTCTTCCACATACAGTTTTTCCCCATACATCTTCTTATTCTCAATCAATATTGTAGGGGAATTCATATTTTTCAATATACGGAAAAGGAGCTGTCCTGCATTATGGATTCTGGATAAAGCCATGATCCTGAGATTTGGAATCCCCATGAAATATTTTTCAAGCGACTGGCTATGCGTGGCCCCATACCCGCGTCCGCCTCCCATAGGCAGGCGGAGCATAAGAGGGACCTGTATCTGCCCTGCATACATCCAGTTGAATTTGGCTGCGTGGTTCAGCAGCTGGTCGAAACATAATGTGACAAAATCACCAAACATGACCTCGACAACAGGCTTCATGCCTCCCATGGCCAATCCAACCGCCATACCAGTAAAACCGGCTTCACTAATGGGAGTATTTATCACTCTGTCTGAAAATTCCTTTGTAAGCCCCTTTGTCACTTTAAATGCCCCTCCGTATGGATCTCTGATATCCTCTCCTAAAAGAACGATCCTTTCAGAGTGCTTCATTGCATTATGCAATCCAGTATTCAGACTTTCTACACAGCGCATATTATCATGGTTCAGCAAACTATCCGATGGACCATCTTCCCATTTTTCCACATAAATATCCTGGGACAGATCCGCTGTATCATTCCTGGCTTGTGTAACCGCCTCCCTAAGTTCCTCCTCCACCTCTTTTTTTATCTGATGCAGCATTTCTGCGTTTAATTTTTTACCTGCAATCTTTAGTGGATCTTTTTTACTCCATTCTATGATCTCGTCATGATTCCGAAAATCGTCCCCTTTACTATGCGGACCTAGTCTGTATGTATGTATTACCTGGCAGAATGGCTTTCGCGCCGTTCTTACGTATTTGAAAGCTCTTTGCAGCGATTGATTTAAGATAAGCACATCATTTGATGTAACTTCATCCGTTTTTATTCCAAAAGATGCAGCTCTGGCGGGAATACTTCCTGCAACACCCTCCTGCATCCGGGTACTCATGGCATATCCATTATCCTCAATAATATAAAGGATCGGAATATCATACAAAACTGCCAGATTAAAACTTTCGTATACTACACCCTGTCCCAGCGTGCCGTCCCCTAAAAACACAACCACGACAGAGGTATCCGCTCCCTTCCTTTTATTAGCCAGCGCCAGACCGGTTGCATTTGGTACAATCCCTCCCTGCACTCCGTTTGTATAAAAATGTCTGTAACATATATGCTGGCTCCCTCCCCGTCCTTTGCACATCCCAGACTTTTTACCCATGATCTCAGAAAATAAAATCCGCATATCGCCCGAATATGCGATAAAATGTCCATGACAGCGATGATTGCTGAACACATAATCTTCATCGAGGACATGATTCATCACCGCAACTGCGTCAGCTTCCTGTCCGATACATGTATGTGTCGTGCCTTTCAGCTGATTCTCTGAAAACAATTCCAGCAGTGTTTCTTCAAAGCGGCGTATCCGATACATGTGTTTAAAAAATATATTTATGTTATTATGCTTCATCCATACAGTCCTCACTAAATCATCCCGAGAAATGTCCTTGTGGTGTCTGGCACCAGTTCTGACAGTCTTTCAATATCGCTATTTTCTATATATTTACGCACCAAAGATGCACTAACCGGTTTTCCATAAAATGTTTTGCGTGGGATTTCAATAAATTCTATGCCATATTGCGGGAGTATTTTTTTCATTGCCGTATTATATTGATTTGTCACTTCGTCTTCAGGCTCTTCCCCAACAAAACGATATTTAATGCCCAGCTGCGGCGCTATTTTTTCTGCAAACGTCGTAATGTCCTGCTCCGTATGCCTGACCAGATCTTCACTTGTTTCCTTAAGAAAATATTCCGGAAAACTCAGTTGCGATAAAATAAACGGCCCGCTTGGCACTACCAGAACATTCCCTAAATCGGCAACCCCTTCCTTCACCATAGATAACCTTTCTGTAAATGAAAAATCTGATTTATCTTCTTCTACCACAAAAATAATCAGAAAGTCCACATACCTTAACGCCTGCTCTGTTAAATAACGATGGCCGTTTGTAAACGGATTGCAATTCATCACAATGGCTCCGGTTCTGTGATACTTGCCAAAATCATAGTCAGTAAAAAAGCGGTCAAGATACAACAATTTAATATAATTTTCTTCTTTTTCTATCAGTTCCCCCTGTCTGACCGTCTTTTCATCAAGAACTGGTTCTATAGCTTCATAAATTGTGTCAGCATATACCTCATTTATCTTATGGTTACAATGCATCGGATTGTCCACCATCCACTCTGCCTTTACCTCATTGTTCTCTATAATGGAACTAATCTCCAGATATTTTATCCCTTCTATCCCATCAGCCGGACGATCGATAACGACAATGTCCCCTCTCTTTAATGGTATTGTGGCAATACGGGGAATGCAGTTATATCCTATATACATTCCCATCGCACCATAATTTACGCATCTGACTGCTTTTCCCTTTTCACACAGACGCTTTTGCAGAATGCTTTCAATCGTATAGCAATCTTCTACATCATGACCATAGATATAGCAGGGTCCGGTAAAGTAAATACTCCTCTCATAATCGTCCGGCTGGCCAGTTGTTGTCCGCTCTCCATTTGTCACATTGTAATATTGACTGCGGCAATCTCTCAGGCTTAGCATTCCCCCATGATATTCAATTCCGACTGGTAGATGCATAATCGCATCTGCATAATCTGCGCTATATAAATCATCAAAAAAACCCTGATACATGGATTCGGGCAGAATATAACTATAAGCCTCACCCATCATCGCAAATTTATCCTGATTTTTTTTAATTAACGATCCGTAGTATGGAGAAACGCTATCCAGTGTCATGGCAACAATGCTGACGCCTTTCTCATATATTTCTTTCAGATAATCCGAACATTGATCATATAAATAACTTTCTACATTTACACGACAATAAAAAAAAGTTTTCATTTTGTCATATGCGGCATTGTGATCCCCCCATATCATTTTAAACAATGTCCCGCAGGCACGGATCTCATTTTCCTCAACAAACAACAGCATATCCACTTTATCCGCATAGGAAATCACTTCCGAATCATCAATACACGCTGCTGATATATACTGACTTTCCAGATAGGACTGCATTTTTCTGTAAATCCTGTGTCTTATGACAGAATGCCCTTTTGGACGTACAAGCGCTATCTTATCTTCGCCATGAAAACAGAAAATACGGCCTTTTCTAATTGCAGATAACTCAAAATCCAAAATCAGGGTTTCATCCCAACGCATATATTCTCCAAGTAAGTTATTTTCTTTTGTAAGAACCGGAATCGTACTGATGTATTCTTTTTCTGCAAAAATCTTCTTCGCTTTCAGATATTCCCCAGCATATACAAAGGCAAATTCTCTATTAATGCGAACCCTGTCCCATCCATTTCCATGCGCCCTGAAAACATCGCCTGTACTGATGATTCCAACAAACCCGCCGCTGGCTTCTTCATAATAGATTGTATTTGAATGGCTTTCCTCCAGAGCTCTTTTTACAGTCTCAATGAAAACATTTTCTTCATTCTTCTCCAGCTCTATAACCGTCAGCTGATTTCTTTCCGTAAATAACAATTGCTTTCCTCCTTCACGCCCATCCTGATAATTACTTATCTTTCACTGCCCTGATCAGTCCACGCCTGAAAGATGGAAGACTGACAAAATAATCTTTATCATAAGGAAACCACATGTATCCCCTGGAGGGTTTTGTTTGAAATCCCATCTGACACAGTAAAGCATTAACATTTATATAATCAGCTTCATTATGATAAGTACAAATAGCACATTTCATTTTTTTGCTGCGTATGATCGTATCCTCTGCTCCACGGAGCGCATGATACTCTTCTCCCTCGATATCCATTTTTATAAAATCCAGTTTTTCTCTGACAATGCTGTCTACCGTAACCGTTTCTTCCGATTGATAATCTGACAAAAATTTGCTGACAATCACAACCTTGTCCATATAGGGTTCAAATGTACACCGCAATGCCTCTGCCCATTCCTGATCTGGTTCCACCAGATATATTTTTTGAACTTTATCAATAACTGACAGGGCAAAATTACCCTCTGCCACCCCGGCATCCAATACGATTGACCCATCATCCACATCAAAATGATCCGTAAGGTAACAATGCGGCGATAACCTGTCCTGCTCCATCATGATCTGGCGTAAATACTGCTGCGCCTGCTCCCTGCTGCCATATCTTTTGCTTAAATACATTTTCTTTCCCTGAAAAACTGTATAAAATAACTGTTGTCCAGGATCATATGCAATCTCATAAACCGCTTGGCTGTAATTCCATATAAATGGATAATTGAATACCTGCAGACTTTCTGTTTTAATAAATTCCAATAATTCCTTAATTTCGCAATCCTTACTTTCCTGATATCTTGCCAATAGCCGGTATTTGATAAAATAATGGTAGCTCTCACATCGATCTACATTTTCAGAGTAATATTCCTTTATTTGTTCAGCTATTTCTCCCAAAGAATAACTCAGAATAATCACATGACAGTGTTTATTCTGACTCAATACTTCCGGCGTATAAATCGGATAACCGTAAAACATTTCACCTGTCTTCTGCCTGCAGTTATCAATAAATCCCTGTATCCCCATCCCTGCAAGGTTACGTCCAAAACGATCCAGTATCTTCCCGGCAAGGTTTCCGGTTCCCCATAAGTATATATTTTGCAGTTCTTTTGAAGAATTTGCCTTATTTATAAATATCAACAATACTCCTCCTTTGCACAGGCAATCTGTATTTCAATACAAACTTCTTCTTTACTTCCATATTTCATCAAAACCCTGCTTCCAGACGGATGTAAGGCTGCTCCGGCTACAGCTTTTCGCACCGTCCAGTTTTCTCAATACGTAACAGAAACAAATCCGATACTTTAATAATATAAGCAGCATTCTGCTTTTGGACACCTTACAAACTTCTAAACCATATCGTGCCATTTCTGCTTTTTTTGCAACTGTATTTTTATATCCGATTGTACTTCTATAAATACCTTCCCTGAGCCGGTTACATAAAAACTGCTCTCCTGCTTCGCCCGCTAACGGATATAAGTACAACATGAAACAGTTCGCCGTCTTTATTACACTGTCTGGAAGCCACCAGTAATCTTTTTGGTCTGATTTTGCATAAAAACGTGAACGCCGGTTGCATCCACGATAGGAACTCTCCCAAAAGACAACTGGCATATACAGCAAATCAGCTCGTGCTGCCAGTTTCCCTAAAACATAAGAATGTGGATAAATCCCATATTTTTTCTGCTCATAAAAAAACTTTTTAAAATTTCCCTTCAGCCAGTACTCCCTGTTTACAAGAAACCCTGTTGGATGGACAGGAACACCTGCCATTACCGCAAAAGCTTCTTTTCCTTTTTCTAAAACTTCATAATCCGTATTTTCGCTGATCGTATGTGACAATGACGCTGCCGATTTTCCAACATAACCACCTGCTACTGAACTATTTTCCAGGATATCCAGCAGACGTACAAGAATATGGATCTGAATATCGTCTCTGTCGAGAATATGTAAAAGATATTTTCCATTTCCACAACAGATTGTCCGGTACCAGTTTGGACAGGCACCTGCATTTTTCTCATTTTTCACCAGCACCACTTTTTTACCCGCCAATGGTTGTAACTGATCAAAATTTTTGTTGTCCGAGCAGTCATCACAAATAAAAATGTTATATCTGTCATCCTCTATAGTCAGAATATCCTGAACAAGCTTTGCACATTTCTGCCCCCTGTTATAACTGGAAATACAGATACTCAGCAATATATCTTTCACCTGTCTGCCAGACTCCTTCCGTGATTATTTTTTTCCCAGTCCAGTATATGTCCCACAATCCGCTCACTGGCATGACCATCCCCATAAGGATTCACTGCTTTTGCCATCCTGTTGTACTCATTTATATCTGTCAGCAGCCGGGCAGTTTCATGATACACTGCCTCCCCACTCACACCAATTACTTTCACCGTTCCAGCTTCTACGGCCTCCGGCCGTTCTGTCTCCCTGCGCAGTACCAGCACTGGCTTGCCACAGGCCGGAGCTTCTTCCTGCAGGCCGCCCGAATCGGTTATGACCAGAAAACTTCTGGCCATAAGATTATGCATATCCTCGACATCCAAAGGAGAAAGCAAATGCACCCGGTCTGTATGTTCCAGTATGGGCAGCACAATATCCCGCACTGCCGGATTCATATGAACCGGATAAACAACCCCAATATCCCTGTAATCCTGTACAAGCCGTTTTACCGCGCCACATATATCCGCCAGCGGCTGTCCCAGATTTTCCCTTCTATGTGCCGTCATCAGGATCATTCTTTTTCCCGTAAAATCAATCTGCCGCAACAGATTGTCCTTAAATATATAACGCTCTCTTATCGTTGTGCGGAATGCATCGATAACCGTATTGCCCGTCACAAAGACATTTTCTGTAATATTTTCTCCTGCAAGATTTCTGCGGTTTTTTTCAGTAGGAGCAAAATGCAAAGACGCAATCTTTCCTGTCAGACATCTGTTCATTTCCTCAGGAAAAGGTGAATATTTATTATAAGTACGCAGCCCTGCTTCCACATGTCCAACCGGTATCTGCTGATAAAAAGCTGCCAGTGCCGCCGCAAAGGACGTATTCGTATCACCATGAACAAGCACCATATCCGGTTTCTCCATAGAAAGCACATCCTCCATGCCTGACAGAACAAGAGCTGTTACCTCAGTCAGTGTCTGGCCCGGCTGCATAATATCCAGATTGTATCTGGCTGTTGTACCAAATATATCCATAACCTGCCTGAGCATTTCCCGATGCTGTCCTGTCAGGCAGACCAGATTTTCGATATCCGGATTTTTTTCCAGCTCTCCGATCAATGGACACATCTTGATCGCTTCCGGCCTTGTTCCAAACACGCTCATTACTTTTATCATAAAGAACCGCCTTTATCAATTACCGAAATAATCTGGGAAAAATACTTATCGTCGGCAAACGTATCCAGATGTTCATTATTACAGACTTCGGCAACCATTTTTCCTGCTATGGGTACTTTGCTTTGTACTCCCATACGGTACCAGTCGTACTCGTTATCCAACTGGCCTATATCAATTGCCTGAAATCCCATCTTAGCCAGATCATATGCTAAAACTGTCGCAGCTGGTCCCAATGAAATACATATTAAATCTTCTTTATCTGCAGCGCTTCCTACAGCGTTTTTTATCTCCTTATATGCGGACCATGCATTTCGATCTGGGCAGATAATCCGCCTGATGTGCTTTGCCCCCTCAAACAGATCATTATGGATACCAGTCCTTCCGTATTTTCCTTCTACGATGATTACCGGATGTCCTTCCCATATTGCTTTCCATAGCGGAAACAACATTTCTGCATTTGTCTTATCCCTGTATATGATGTACGGTCTCGTAACATAGGCATCATAATAAAGACGTTTCTGATCCAGAAATTCAAATATGGCATCCCTGGTTCCTTTCGACATATATTCCCTGATTCCATCGGCTGCATTTTCCGTATAACGCTCAAAGCCTGTATAATTCTGCGCGATTGCCAGATTGATTGCAGGATCTTTTGTATGTAGTACTTCTAACAGCCGTTCCTTCAAAGTATCATCAGGCATCTGAAACCACGGACGCACGCGTCCACGCATCATTTCAAATTCTCCATCTCCAAAACGGCAAAGAGAACCCCTCTCTTCTTTTATTTTTTTTAATAGCTTTTCCGAGGATCCGATCACAGGAACTTCCCGGATTCCCCACTCGTATGGCGCGCTTTCCAATCGGTTTTCGTATATTTTTCTTTTCTTTTGTTCTTCCAGTAACTCCTGTTCCTTGTCCTTAAAGATCCCAGCGCCATTATATGGTCTCCAGTAAATAACCATCCTGTCCTCAGGTACACCCATCCTCCTGCACATACTGACCGCATGATCATATTTCATCATTGAAAATACAACATAATCAAATTGCAAACTGCATAAGTCCTCCGGAGGACCGATTCTCAATGTATCATTCCACAGCTTTCCCTGTTTGTTTTTATCCTGGTCAACAATGCCCTGTACGATACAGCGCTCCTGGTTAATCATTGCATAAACATGTTCCGCACAAACTCCCGCTCCCCAGATATATATTCTGTTCAAAGAATGGTCCCCCTCTCCAATATCTGATCCAGAAATCCGCATAAGCGCTTCGCCTGTCTTTCTCTGGAAAAATATTTTATATTTTTGTTGCCAGAATACTGACGGCTGTTATCTGATATAAAATGGATGATTTCTTCCTCTGATATGGATGCAATTCCTTTATTGGTATAACGCATCAGCCTTCCCACATCGGAATCTTTCGGAGCTATGGCAAGAACCGGCGCTGTTCCTTGCATCAATTCATATGCTTTTCCCGGTATCGTTGCTTTCAGAGCCTGATTGCCATCATCAATGGAACCCAGTATGATATTAATATACGCTCCTTCCTGTTCTTCCCTGACAACCTCCTCTGAAACAGCATAAAGTATTTTTATGTAATCCGTCATATGTTCCTGCTGAATTATGCTATTTGCTTTCAAATCCATTTCTTTAGGACCTATGGATCTGACAATCAGTCTTATTTTGTCTTCTGTTGTGCAATTGATCTGCCTGATACATTTTACCAGCAGTTCAAAACTTTCAAGCCGATGCTGATAAAATGAACCCGCATAATACAGATATTTGTGCCCGGATCTTTTCCCAGACTGTGGCCTTCCTTCTTCATCCCATCCGTTCAATATGATTTTCTGCAGTTTACTGGCATATCTTTTCTTTAGTACCTTTCGAAACCCCGGAGTTACAGATATGATTCCTTCTGCTTCCCCCAGAAACTTTTTTTCCATAAAACGATCGATTGTATTCTCGATAAACGGACGCCTGTTTTTTTCTGTATAATCACTAATGAAATCCCGGACTTCTGCAACATAGGGACAGTTTAATTTTTTCGATAAATAGTTAGCGATAAACAGGTTTTCCATCGGTGGAAATGTCCCTATAATAATATCCATATCCTGCAACTGGCTGATATTCACATTTTTTCGTACCTCTTTGAACCACTCTATCGAAGAACCTGTAATTGTCCGTGACTGTATTTTTAATTTTTTCATGATCCTGAGCAATAATCTGACATCTTTACTTTTAATCCTTACACTGTCTTTCATCCGCCCTATCCTGATAATCTGCTCTGGATCCACTGGCAGAGCCAGATCAAATCCAACCTTCCAATAACAGCTTGTATCGGGGTTTGTTGTGATAATGTATGGTTGATATCCATATTTTTCAAAATATTTACACATAGTTCCATATCTTTTTGACGCAATCATATTTAATGGCGGAAAATAATATGAAATGATTAACACTTTCCTCATCTTTAACCTCCCCGTACTCGTTCATATTGGATGCAGACCGGTATATCATAACCGGTACACTTTATCCAGACTGCATATGTTTCTGGTATCCAGAATCACTTTATTGCGAATCTGTTCCATTTTTTCAACAATATGCGCATGGCCTGTCATAATCACTACCATATCGATATCGTTTAGAAAACGATCAAAATCCTCATATTGATTTTCGACCAGATGCAGCCTGACAAGCGGATCATACACTTTGATTCCTGATGCCAGATGCCGTTTCATACAGGATAAAAGCTGCAGCGCAGGACTTTCCCGCGTATCATCAACATTCTCTTTATACGTCAGTCCATACAGGCCAACTCGGCTCACGTCTCTGATTCCTTCTTTATCCATAATTTCCGCAATTCGTTCCAGGACAAATTCCGGCATGGAATCATTGATTTTTCTGGCCGCTAAAACAATATTGGCAAGTCCCGGATAATCGCCCACCAGAAACCAGGGATCCACAGAGATACAATGTCCGCCAACGCCCGGTCCGGGCATCAGTATATTTACACGTGGATGCATATTCGCGATCCGGATGATTTCATATACATCCATATCATCCGCCCTGCAAATCTTAGCCAGCTCATTTGCAAATGCTATATTGATATCCCGGTATGTATTCTCAACCACCTTTGTCATTTCTGCTGTCCTGAGGCCGGTTACCACAATCTCGCCCCTGCAGAATGTCTGGTATAACATTTTTATCCTGTTTCCGGCTTTTATATCATCAGCGCCAATCGTTCTGTTATTGCATACCAGTTCCTCTATCATACGTCCTGGTATAATACGTTCCGGAGCATGTACTACGTATATATCATCCCCGCATTTCAGCCCTCTTTTCTCAATAGCAGGATAAATACACTTGTGTATGGTACCCGGTGAAACTGTGGATTCTATCACAATAATATTTCCTTTTACACACACATCCAGTATCCGCTCTACCGCATCCATTACGTAGGAAGCATTTACCTTCTTTTCACGCCGCAGGTAAGGCGTAGGAACCGCAATGATGTATACATCTGCCTTTTGATATTCTTCACTAAATCGTATATGGTGATCCATCGCCTGATGGAACAGCTCCTGCAGCCCGTTCTCAATGAACGAAATCACACCGCTTTCAAGCTGTCTGACCAGGCTGGCATTGCTGTCAGTCCCAACAACCTCCGTTCCATGCGCGGCAAGCATAATGGCAGTCGGAAGTCCGATATATCCCAAACCGATAACATTTACCTTCAATGCCGTCTCTTCCATCGTTCCTGTCCCTTTCTCATTACATCCTTTTTATCTCCCCGTATCCGGCGGAATACATTTTATAGTCAAACGATACTGTAAAAGGATGTGTTGCATAATCCATAACCGTTATCCGGTTATCCTCAAGCCGTATTTCTCTGATATGCTCTGTTTCCCCATACCGGACTTTTGCCATCAGGCAGTTTCTGCTGCAATATAACAGCTGCGCTTCTGACCTTTTTTCCATTCCAAACACGCCATGAAAACAATTCTGCTCCTGCCCTGGAATATGAATCGTATTATGTGCAAATACACTTCTGAATCTGTCCCTGATCACAGGAAACGCCGTATATACATAAGTACCGGGATCTCTTGTAATATACTTACCATCAACCATCAATTCTATAGAAAGTTTGTCATTGTGCGTATGCCCGGTGTATACTGCATATTTTGCGGTATCAGTGACCATACTTAAAAACATGGTTCTGCTGTAAAATAAAACAAGTCCGAATTTGTGAAAATAGTGAATTTTCAATCCCTCCAACAGAGATTGCCCAGATGTACTGTTGTAAATCATTGTCTGTCTGCGATATGGATATCTCCCTTGCATATTCTCGTACGTTCCGTAGTTTTCAAGTGTTGTATTATATGATTTACCATGCAGAATCTTTGAACCTGACATTGCTCTTATAAAACCTGATTCCAATGGAAATTCGCTCCCATATCCGGAAAATCTGTCCTTCCCAAATAAACCATCCATAGAGGATAACAGCGTTCTGTGATCCAACGGATTATCCTTTCCCTGATATCCGTCAGATGTATTCATAAGAGATAATCTGACCAGTCTGCCATTATCGTTATCCCCCACCTGTATGACCTCATGATTCTGTTTCGTTATCGTATCTGTAAAAACACCCATATTATAGATCCGATCAATGTACCACTTAGGAAAAAAACCGATTCGGCCCAGATCATATTTCTGTCTGTCTGGCGCTGTCAGTCCTTTGACCATACCGGCATGATACTGCTCAAATACATTTCTTTTTTTTGAATTTAACACGCCAAATACAAGTGACGTCGCATATAGCACAATTTCTGCGCTCAGCCTGTGATAACAAGCCGAACCTTCAAAATTAGAACCTTCTATGTAAAATTGCTTCCGGGTCTGCGCAATCAGCTCCTGTACCCCGAATACCAGACAAGCGTCAGTCCAGTCATCAGAATCCAGATAAGCTGCTGCAAAAATAATACCTGCCAGATCGGCCAGATAATGGTTAGAACCTGTATTGTCAGATACTTCCAGATGATTCATCACAAATTTTAAACTTTGGTAAATATGCTTTTCAAATTCTGCCTGAAAATCCGTATCCAGATAACCGCTACGGTCCATCTGTCTGAAGAGATCGTAAGCAACCAGAAGGTTGACCATTCTTATTGATACTTCCATTGCAACAGACCATTGGACAGTCCTGCCTACAGGATTCGTCTCCCAAAAATCTGTCAGCTCATCTTTAAATTCCATCACAAATGCGCTCCGATACTTTTTTTCCGTACCTGCCAGAACAGCTAATTGAACCACATGATAGAATCTGCCCAGTTCCCACGGACATTTGATATCCACACCCGGTATCCTGCCAATCACAGTCTGGCACTTTTTCCATGAACGATATTTTACCGGTGAGAAAAAAAAACCGCTTTTATAATCTGTCAGCCAGTTTATCGGATCGTATTTTTCACTGCATTTTTTTCGAAGTCTTTTTGCTATCCTCTGTCCATATTTCACCATATAAGGGTCAGAATATCTTTTTCCCAGTAAACCGTTTGCCCGCAGCTGATAATCCACCTGGACAAAGCCGCTGCCAAGCAAATCAAACTGGTGCGCCATAAAATGCCGGCACAGGTATTCCAGATTTTCCCTGCAGGAATTGTTGATCACTAATTTATGATAACTAATATATGAATGCATATATCTGCTCCCATATGTAAAAATTAATTATGCTCTGTATTCCAGTCATGACACCAGTAACAGTATTCCCGGCAATATTCCGCAAGATCTACCCGTCCCGGCACCAGCTTCGATATTTCCCAGGCAGGAACTTCTCTGATATATTCTGTATCAAACTCCAGCCCTAACGCCTCTTTTACACATTGGTATACGGGCAGCTCCAGGGTAGCCCTTCTCTCCCCTATTTCCTGTATTTCTTCCGGATCAATCTCTAATATTTTCAGAATTCTTTCGCTGATTTTTCTCATGACATTATTACACGGATTTGCTGGCTCATAAAACAAACGCTGTTTCTTATATTCCTGCCGGATGTAATCCATGATTTTTACATCACAATCCTGATCCCGCTTTTCCCATTTGGTAAAACATGCCTCCGCATTTTTTTCTATCTCCTCTTTGCTGTACACATCCGATTTCAGATACTTAACAATTCTATCAATATCACGTTCTCCCTCTTCCCACAGGCGGTCAATATTGGTATCGCTGTACATAAACATGCCATTATCCATTCCGGTACCGGAAGGATTTTTCCAACCGCTCCGGCCTTTTCCTATTACTGCCTGCGGAAATAAAAATTTTCCCAAACCAAAAACATTCGGAATGCATATGACTCTTCCGTTTACATGTGAAGATAGATACTGAAAGGACAATCTTTTATCAAACTGATTATTTTCCTGCACATCCTGCGATATAAGCACATCACAGTTCTTTAGCAGCTGCTCCCTGATATAACCCTGTTTCAGATGATAAATTCTTGGAAGCGGATAAATCCAGTATTGTGAAAGAAATGTTTTTGAAGTCTGTAAATATTGCCTGATCCAGTGCTTATAACAATTTCCATGCAGCAGCACAACTTTCCTGCCTAAAGCCTGCCAGGGAATAATGTCTCTTAGTTCCTCCAAACCATATTCCAGTAATTGTTCTGCTATCGCTTTATAATAAATATTGCTTGCTACGACAACAGGGTACCTGCTGCAATTTTCCTTCGTCGGGCGATATACATCCCTGCCATAGAATCTATCCACAGGCGCATTATCTAAAAAATATTTTACATTATAAAATTTTGAAATTGTATAAAACGAAGACCTTGCAACTACTCCCGTACCCCATATGACAATGTCCTTCATCTCCTGCCTTCTTTCCACATCACTCAATTGCCTTATTATCCTCCACATACTGTTGCCACCATAATGACAAAATAAACAATGCCCATATGGCAAAGCATGAAGAATTTTTATCCTTCAAAAATTTTTCGATCTCTGCCTCTTCAAAGTAACCTGATCTGCCCGCAAAATACTGCACATTTTCCCTGATTAGTCTGCCAAGTCTTCTCCGGTACCATGCCATAAAAGGCAGTCCGAAACCATCTTTCTTCTTATCAATGATCTGATCCGGGATCACACCTCTGACTGCAGATTTCAGTATGTGTTTATGTTCTTTTTTTCTGATTTTATATATTTGCGGTATACGCAATCCCCATTCGACAAGCTCATGATCCAAAAAAGGCACTCTGGTTTCCACACTGTTTTCCATACTGGCCCGGTCTGTCCTGGCCAGAAGAAGATCAGGAATACGAAAGACAAAATTTACACAGGCCATCCAGTTTACCGGATTTTTGCGGATCACTGCCCGGCATTTGTCGTGTATCTCCGAAAAATTGTCCCATACAGTATGTGTTCCGACATCATCCAGAAATTCTTTGCGAAAAAGCATCCTCTTTCTCGTCTCACTGATGTATACAGATCCGGATCCCCAGAACAATGCTTCCCCCTGGGATGCCCTTCTTAATAGTTCCTCTGTATTTTCTGAAATCCTTTTTCCCGAAAAAGTCAGTGTTTTGTATACAATTTTTTTAATGGGCAGGGGCACAATATGATTTAATTTTTCGTACTGTGCCTGCTTGCGCCAATGTTCATAACCGGCAAATAACTCGTCTGCTCCCTCGCCTGACTGCATAACTTTTATGCCATCTCCGCCTACAACACGCGTGATATAGTACTGTGTCACCAGGACTGGATCCGCTACCGGATCGTCACTTAACTTTTTTAAGACATTCACTGCATTCAGGATATCCTGCTCTTTCAAAATCGTATCATGATGTACTGCTTTGCAGTATTCTGCCATTTTCTGGGCGTCCGGGTTCTCATTCTTATAAGCACGCGCGCCTTTATATCCTGCCGTATAGGTGTTTACGCCACCTTCTGCCTCTGAAAAAAGGGCGAGAATGGTACTGGAATCCACTCCTCCCGATAAAAATGCCCCAATAGGAACATCCGACATTTTCCTTATCCTGATGGCTTCTTTCAGTTTTTCTAACAGTTTTTCTCTGATCCAGCTTTCATTTCCCTTCAGATTTCTGGCTGTCACATATCTGCTGACGTCCCAATAACAGCCTGTCTTTAAATGTCCGTCCGCAGAAACTTCGATATAATTTCCTGCCGGAACTTTTTTAATGTTCCGAAATAACGTTTTTGGTGCAGGAACCGCAAGCAGTGACAAAAAATCATATACAGCCTCTTTATCAACTGTCCGGTCCTGCTCATGGTCTTCCAAAAGCGCTCTTACATTGGAAGCAAAGTTTATTTTTCCATCCAGCAGGCCATAATATAATGGCTTGATTCCAAGCCGGTCCCTGACAAGCCACAACTTCTTTTTCCGGTCATCCCATAAGGCAAAAGCGAACATTCCACGCAATCTTGTGACACATTTCATTCCCCAGACTTCATACGCGTGAAGGATCACTTCTGTGTCCGCATGATCCGTTTTCCATTTGATATCACTGGAAACTTTGCATATTTCCTCTCGTAATTCCGCCTGATTATAAATCTCTCCGTTAAACACAATATAGATTGTTTTGTCATTATTATACATTGGCTGTCCTGCCTCAGCAGACAGATCAACGATTGCAAGCCGCCTGTGTGCCAGTCCGATTTTTCCATTCCCTATCACACAGCTGCCTTTTCCGTCAGGTCCTCTTTCCGCAATGGCTTCTGACATCCTGGAAAGAATCCTTTCGTCAACTTTGCGGCCTGACTTTGTCATAATACAACCAGCTATCCCGCACATGATGAATGACTGCTCCTCTCTTTTATACCAGATATATTTATATCAAAGCTGTATAACTCATGATCTCTTCATAAATCTCCTGCCCCGTAATCCTGCGTTGCGCCTTGTCAGATACGGAGATATTTTTAATTTTGGCTGCATAAATCATATTCATCAATTCGTTTTTCGTTTCCAGAAACACCTGTATCGGGACTTGTGCAAGACTATACTGATCGATCGTAAAATCCGCTTTCTGACAGGTCATTTTTAATGTATCAATCTCCAGTATCTTTTTATTTCTGTAGGAGTAAATGCCTAAATAGCGTTCTTTGCGTATGTACATCAGGGAAAACCTGCAGGCGACCCGTCTGTAAGACATATCCAGAGTTTCCTCTGTCTCTTCTTCATCTGCAATATCAAATGACCTGACGACCCTGTCATTCTTCGAAAAATATAATATTTTACTTGCGGATAATGGTATGAGCCATATCTTTTCATTCAGACAATGAATACTATCAAATACAAACAGCCCGTTTGCATTTTCATCAAATTCTGAAATCTGCAATTTCTTCTCAAAATCATACAATACGATATCCACAGGAAAATCTGTTATGCTGCTAATCCGGTTCTCTCCCTTTTTCCATAGATATACTTTTTCTTTTTTCCCGACAAACCACAAAAAATCTCTATCTGCTTCCATCCGGAACAATATGTCATCAACATCCGGAAAGTGATATGATTTCTGGCAATGCGTCTCCAGATCAAACTCATATACAGATGCTCCTCCAAAAACAAGATATACTTTCCCATCATACAAAGTTCCATGTATATAATACGCGCACGCAATTTCTACATCCATGCTATATGATTCTGTAATGATGCCATTGTTCAGATCCATTCCGTAAAGACTTTTCGTTGTACTGGAAAAAAAATAATATACTTCTTTATATTTTCCTAGTAAAAATAGCATTGCCGGAACATCTTTTTTACTTTCACAGATATAGATTTCTTTCCACAGTCTGGAAATGAGATGATAGCACCAGATACTACTCCCGAACTCGGGAAAACAATAGACCAGATCACCCTGTTTAACACAAAATGGATATTGATATGGCCCCGTATTTTTTGTTGGAACAAAAGAAATGATGGACAACAGACGTTTCTGAATATGATATTTGTATAAAATATTATTCACACACGACACAAACCATCCTTCACATCCATCCAGATACCAGTTGCATGCCTCTGGAAGTTCTTTATTTATATCCATGATTGCCGGCAATCCTCTCTTTTTCAGCAGAATTGTAAAAATCAAGCAGCTCACCTGTATGCTGTCTCATCTGCAGCTCATGGTGTATTTTTTGTACCCACTTTTTTAATTCTTTCCTTCGTCTTCTCATTTCATCAAAATCATACTCTTCAATGGTCCAGTCCAGCACAACTCCCTTTTTCTTCAATAATTGTACCAATTGTACTGGATTCGCTGCTATAACCGGAAGTCCCGCATCTAAATAATCAAAATATTTATTCGTATGTGCATACCTGATCACTTCTTCCCCATATCGGGCATCTAATGCCTGGTTATAAATCATACCCTGTTCCAGATGGATCCTTTTCATCGGATATACTCCATAATCATGCTTTGAAAGTTCATATTTCAATTGTTCGAACGGAATCGGACGATGCAAATGAAAATAATCATTTTCCTGATCCATTTCTATATACGCACTAAGCCGTTTCTCATTCCATAAATGCGGATATAAGTGGAAATGACACTGATGCGCTGCACACATTGCCGCCAAATCCGAAAAGTTCTGCATCCATTCCATAGATTCTGCGGCAGAAAGTACATTCCCGCAATAACAGACTGACAATTCCGAACTCTCCGGTTCTGTGGTACAAACCTGTTCATTACTGCAATAATCTGAAAACTGAATAAACTTTCCTTCTATACGATATCCATTTTGAATCAGGCAGTTCATCTCAAAACCCCTATTACAGATTGCATCCGCATGTTCCAGGCAAAACCGTTCATTGTCAAGTAATTCCCCGGAAATTCCTGTATAGCATAAATTATAAATATCATATTCGTCATATACGACCAACGGGAACAGCTTCTTTATTGTTATCACGATCCTGTCGATCTTCGAATTGCCCAGAGTTGTAAACAAGTGAACGATTTGTGCCCTCTCTGCAATGATCCGGTATACAAATTCTACGACGGATGTACACCGAATGCAGGCAAGGTGCATTTTCTGTAAAGCAGGAATGCAAAATTCCTGCATCGCAGCCAAAGGACTGGCAATCAATCTGATCTCATATCCTTGTTCCTGTAATGCCTCAGCGATCTTCAATGATCGTGGAGTAAGCGCCCCTATCGCAAATACAATTTTATGTTCACAACGCTTTCCATTTATATCATCTTTCAGCATTGTCAGCGCCTTCTGTTTATCCGTGCAATGATCATGATTTTCACACCATTCTGCAATCTCATTCAGCCATTCCTGTTCAGACATTTTTTCGTACCGGTCATATACATGCACCCTTTCAAAATCCAGGATGCACAGATAGTGCCTGATCTGAAATTTCTGCACGGTCTCCAATATTTCTTTCTCATAGCGCCCGCTAACCCCTATCAGTACCAGAACATCATTTTTATTAATATATTCTGCTTTATCTTCAAATTCATAAACCGGGATTTTGTTTAGAAACAGGTTCTGCATATCCGCCTTTTTTGTAATGATACAAAATTCTGTTTGCTTTCCACACTCCAATATCGCCTGATGCGTTTTTTCAGCTACCGCTCCACATCCATAAATCGCAATTTTATCGTACCTATAAAGTTTTTCCTTCAGAACTGAAATTAAAATATCCATATATTCCTCATTATTTTCCAAAGAAGCTCTCTTCTATCAGTTTTCTTTCATTTATAAATCACTGTACCCACCACATTTTTATATAAAATTAGGATGGATTTCCTGATCCGGATATAAGTAGTCCCATATTACTTCATTTACCGGATCGCAGCGGCATCCGCCCGGACATTCGTCCACACATATCTGCTGAATCCGTTTTTTTCTTTTGTCCCCATGCCATATTTCCATAAAGGAGTTTTCATATATGCTGCCAATAATATCCTTCTCCTGCTCATGGTTGGAACATATATACATATTGCCATCAGACCACAAATTAGGATCCAATGCATGTCCGTAACATATTTTATAGGTTCTGGACTTCTCTGCTAAGGTTTTTTCATATTGGTTATACTTTGTATAAACCTGATACTCATCCGTCTCCAGCTTTTTAGCCAGTTTCATCTGATACAGGACGCTTTCTTTATCGGTTGCCGGAAACACCCTGATGCCCACTGAACTTCCATCCCCGTCAATCAGTGGCTTTATTTCGAAATAGTCGACACCGACCTCTTTCCATAACTTTGCTGCCGCCTCTATCGATGTATAATTCTGATCATAAAATACAAATTGCGTCCCTATTGTAGGAAATTTCTGACCCAGTTCTTTTTTCCCTTTTACAAGCGCCCGAATATTTTCAACCACGTTATCAAAATCATTTCTGACCTGATGAACGATCTCATGCTCCTTACGATTACTTGCAGTAACCGAACATCTTACAAAAGTACATGTCGCCAGCATAGCCTTACGTATTTTCTCTGACATTCGTGAAGCGTTTGTAAAAATACCAATTTCCAGCCCCATTTCATGAACAGAATAAAGGATTTCCTCTATCTGTGGGTGCAGCAATGGTTCTCCGCTTCCACAAAATGTTACTGCCTTTAAACCAGCCTCTTTCGCCTCTCCAAGAAATTTTAAAAGAGCTTTTGCATCAATTGTATCAATACGTGCAGTATCTGCAGTTACAAATTCTGAATTGCAAAAAATACATTTATGACAACAATAATCTGTCAATCCTACAACCATATGTACAGGATATGCATCCCCTGTTTCCTTTATATTTACCAGACGATCCGCATGATATATTACCTTTTCCGCACCTAATCTGTTCATAAGAACGAATCTCCCCTTCTATTTATTATTTCAGTTATACAACTAACTTCTTTTAAGTTCAGATTTATAACGAATTTCTTTCTCTTATAATTTCAGATATATAACAAACTTCTTCTTCTGTTAAACTCCCATATATCGGCAGATCCAGAACCGTCTTTTTCATTTCATCTGCATGTTCTGTTTTTCTGACATACCCCCGGTCTTTGTAACAGCTATAATCACAAGTCAGTCTGTCATAAAGCTTACGGGTTTCAATCCCGTTTTTACGGAGTTTCTGCCATAATTCATCTCTTGTCAAACCATATTCTTTGGTCACTCTGATCGGAAAATATGCATAGTTATAATCAACATCGGGACAATATGGATATGTATGGATTCCTTCTATATCCTTTAAGCATTTCCCATACATTTCAGCCAGATGCCTGCGTTTTGCAACCTCCTTATCATGTAAAGGCAGATTAACAATCCCCATGGCTGCCTGAAATTCATTCATTTTGGCATTGATGCCACAGAGCAGAACATCATTATTATTTTCTCCATAATACACCCCAAAGTTTCTATATAATTCGATCTTCTCACGCAGTTTTGGATCCTGATAGACCAGTCCGCCGCCTTCAATAGAATTAAACACTTTGATTGCATGAAAACTGTATATTGTCATGTCTCCATACATGCAAAGCGGTTTTCCATTTACTTTTGTTCCAAATGCCTGCGCCCCATCGTAAATGATTTTCAGATTGTATTTCTTTGCAATCTCCTCAAATTTATGTATATTACAGGGAATACCAAAAATATGCGGCGTAATGATTGCACTTGTATCCGGAGTGATTAATTCCTCAATATTATCGGGATTCAGATTGTATGAATCATCAATATCTCCAAATATGGGTGTAAGTCCATTTTGAACAATGGCATTTGTTGTTGAAACAAACGTAAAAGGTGATGTAATCACAGACCCTTTCAAATCCATCAGTTTAATGGCAAGTAACAATGCAGAATGACCATTGACAAGCAGATCGATATTGTTGCATTGCAGGTAATCTGCCAGCATTTTCCTGAATTTTTTCAGCTTCATGCCATTGTTTGTCATGAAACCAGTTTCCCAAATTGATTTTATTTCCTGTATATAGCTTTCATACGATGGCATAGCCGGCATAGTTGCCCTAATCTTTCTCAACATGCAGACGCCCTTTCCTCAAATCATATTAAAACTCTTATCCTAACTGTACTTCTGACTCATCAGGAACTCCATATAAAATAGCTTCCGAGTACGTACTCGAGTGACTTCTTACAATAAAATGATAAGCAGGTAATTGTTGTATCAGCATCTGCGGGATTTCTATAATATCATCCAGACTGTGATAAATCGAAATGGCAAGGAACGGCCTGTCCCTTTTTAATACTTTCATTCCACCTGCAAGAGCCCTTTTTTCTGCTCCTTCAATATCCATTTTGACGAAACCAACCTTTATATCCTGAAAGTACTGATCCATGGTCATTGTCTGGACAATTGCATTTTTGCTGCTGGGATCAATACATACATTATATCCTGATCTGCGGGTTCCGGTTTTTATACAATGATCCCATAATGCAAAATTCTCACAGCGGCAGATACTATTTTTTAATCCGTCATTTTCCTTCAAATATTTTTGAAGCTTATTATAATTATCTCTGTCTGCTTCAAAGCAGTATATTTTTTCCGGATGAATGTTTTTTCCTAATATTTCCCTTACAGTATCCCCAGTGTAGGCGCCGCCATCCATAATATTAACGCCTTCCAGTTTCCTATAAAAGCAATTTAAAAGATACTGGTCTTCCCGACAATAGAGGTCCGCAATTTCTTTTCCAGGTTTTCCCTTTCTTACAGATTCTCTGATTACCGTGTAATATTGTTTTGTCTTATCGTCTTCTGATAAATCAATCAGTGTATCTAATTGCTCCAGATACATACGATTGCCGCAATATCCGGAAAAATTAAGATGTCCTGATGTAACATCCAGCATCTGATCCAAAACAGTGTATACATTTTTAAATCCATCTGCTGCTATTTTGTCTGCTATTTTCTCTGTATACATACTGGATATGATAATATTATCTATATTTCTATCCAATGCATGGAATTGTTTCCTGGACAGAATCATCTTCCCACAATATTTTTCACCCCATCTTGTAACATCGTCATCATAAAAAGCCTCGACCGGCACGCCAATATCATCAAGTAACTGATTCACAATCTTCCCGTTATGACCAGCTCCATATATTATATTTTTCCTCTGCAGGTCAGCCCCTGCGTCCATAAAATTGATTTCCCTCAGCTTCATCTTATTGCCTCAATAAACAGTTCTGCCCTCACAGATATAAAACCCCTTTAGGTTTTCTATATTTAAATAAAATTTACATGTTCGCCCGGATATTTCAAATCCTCTAAATACTTATTCATTTCATTCATCCGGCATGTTTTCCCACAGTTTTTATCCAAATCCATATGGTCCAGATAATCTGTCACTTCTTTTCTCCGTATTCCTTCCCATATATCACAAAAACTCTGTTCGTATATATTCCCATACTTTAATTCGTCTCTTCCAAGTATTCTGATACACGAATAGACATCTCCTTTTGCATTCAGATATGCCATAAATGGCAACGCCCAGCATTTTGTATATCCTCTTTCACAACTTATATTTTTCATAGCATTTGAACGGAAATAGATCTTAAATTTTTCTGTCTCAAGCTTCTTTATTTCCTGACCCAGCTCCTGCATTTCCTCATATTTAACCTGAATTAATTTTGTATTCTGCGGATGCTGCATAAAAGGCTTGATTGTAAAATAGTCAATACCTGTTTTTTTTAATTCTTTACCCATATACACTATTTCATCTTTATTTTCAGGCAACAGTAAAAGCTGTACTCCTATGGTTGTCTTCAACTTTTGTTTCTTTTTAACCTTAACCGCTTCCTCCATATTAACCAGCACCTTTTGAAGATCACCCGGTTTTCCCTGCTGGATTTTGTCATACGTTGCGTTTGTAATACCCGCAACGCTAAACCGGATCCACGTCAAAGACCTCAGGCAGTCTCTGGATATTTCAGGTGTCAGCAATACTCCGTTTGTTGACAAAGCTGTATCAATCCCGTATCCCTTTGTCTCATTTATAATATTCACAGCTTCTCTGTGCAAAAGCGGTTCACCCTCGCCGGCATAGACAACGCTTTTTAATCCTTTCCATGCCAGCTGTCTTAAATTACCAAGCAAAACTTTTTTATCCAGAAATTCTGCTGTATGGTTCATATATTCAAATGAGCAAAAGACACATCTATGGTTACAGCCGCCGGATAAAGAAATCTCCATTTCTATCGGATAAATATTCTCACCTTTCAGCCACCTGCTAACAACCTCTGGATGATACATCAGCTTATGGGAATCCAAACGAATATTATCTTTCATTCCATGCTCCTCTCAACACAGATCCTCTGTATCGTCTTCATTGATATAGCTTAAATACGGCCCAAAGCAAAATAATTCCTGTGACTTTTCCCTGCTCTCCTGCCCGCATATAATGTTTCTGCAATGCTCACGCACTGACTCTCTAAACTGCTTTCTTTCCTGTGCATTTTTAAATACAAGATACTTTTCAAATTGAAATGGCAACACAAAAAGTTCCGCCAGTAAATTTGCCGAAAGAATATATTTTTCCTGCGGCACATAGGAATAATCGTATGCCTCACATTTACTTCTACACAAAATATCCAGTCTGAATTTGTCAAATGCGTCAAAAAACTCATCATATGGATACCATACCGGTTTCATATGATAGCCTGATACAACCTCATCTCCACAAGTGAACTGCGTCGGCTTCCCCGCAGAAGTTGTCTCCAGCATGCTTTCATTCCATGAAATATGTAACCTTTTACATAATTTTTTTAAAACTGCTTCAGGATGCTGTTTTACATCCTCAAACCGCAAACGAAGAACCGGATACCTGTGCAATTCTTTATAAAGGATCTCATAAGCAACAAATGTTAAGGCTGACAATGCCGTTTCCGCCTGAAAGTTACCCTGCGCAATATATGCCTTCATTGCAGAAGCACTCTGTGAATACGGCCTTCTGACCATTTGAAGCAAAACCACTTCAAACCCCATTTTCTCCAGCCATCCCGTCATCATACGGTAGGTTTCCCAAGGAGCACAACTACCATGAATATCCATATAAATAACAGTCTCATTACCTGCAATGCTTTGATGATTTGCTTCTTTCCATGCCAGATGCATATTCACAAATAGCTCTTTCTCTGTATACTGTCTGTCTTCCCTCATTCTCTGACACAAAAAATAACGATATCGGTCCAGCCAGGCCAGATCTTTATCCGGCAAAGTGATAACGGATATAGCATCTATATTTTTATTCCATGCATCCAAGGTATAATCACGTATTTTTTCTATAATCCGATTTGCAGCTTCTGTTCCTTTTTTTCTTTTGGCAATTTTTATAATATCCCAGATATTATTGGTCCACACATACATTTCCAAACCAAAATAGAGTATATTGGGATGGGAATCCAGGATACCGTCCATAAAAGTATTGCCTGCATTATTTACCGAAATATTAAACAACACTTTTCTCACCGAAGTATCTATGTCACAGTACTTTATTGCTCCGTCATTTTTTTTGCAATAATCAAAGTGATTTAAAAACCAGTCTGTAAACAGAACGTTTTCTTTTGATAAGTACTGACGATAGCTATGAACCTTTTCGTCATGGTCCATTCCCAGTGAACCGCGATACAGCGGAATCCAAAGAGCCGTTGGATATTTTTGTTTCAATACCCCTGCATCTTTCATGAGAGGGCATATCAAAATATTTTCTTTTGATCCTCCTGTCCATTCTATAAAACATTCACACAAATATTGTGGACCCAGCAGTATTATTTTTCTCCCAGTCAGACAGAACGGTGCTTTTATCAAAGGCAAATTTCCTTCAGCTTCCATTTCCAACGCGATAAAACAAGATTTGTTTTTTATGTATCCATATGTTTCAAGCTTATTTTTGATACGAATGCATTCTGTATAATCATTATGCGCAATCACTATCAGAGCATGCGGGTTCCTTTTACGTGCCTCTTCAAAAGAATATACTGGTATATTTTTAATACAACTTCCCTGCTTTTCCCTATCCATATCACAAAAGCAGGAAATTCTTCCACCATTACTTTGTATATGAGAAGATACCTTCTGTCCATACTGTCCGGCACACCAGATGATCACGTCTTCTGTATACAATCCCTTGTTTTTTTCATTACCCGTCTGTCCCATTACGTTCCGCCCTCGTAGCTGTCTTTATTTCACTATACGAATTTCCAATCGCCGCCCCTGTCAGAATACTGTAGACATTGACTCTTTGCATTAAATATTAAATAATGTAGCAGCATATTTAAGTACATCTGCTTTTTCCACTGATTCTTTATTTCCGACAATATTTGCGGCAAGTGCTCCTGCAATATTTCCCATAAAGGTCACAAGTTCTGTCGGTGCTCCTGCAGCCGCATACAATCCGGCAACAGAATAAAATGCATCCCCAGCCCCTACTGTATCCTTCACATTTAACGTAAACGCCGGACATTCACAAAACTTTTCCTCATCTGCACCATAAGCTCCTTCCGCGCCTCTCGTCAGCCAGCCTCTTCCTTTCAGATGACTGCATAATTTCTTAAGTGCAGCATGCTCATTTTCTATATAGGAAGGATATGCAAGTCTCAATTCCTTTTGATCTAAAGTAAACACATCTGCCCGTTCATATTTTGTAATAATATTCAGTCCATAATTTGCTGAATTTGTCTGGCAGTTCAAAACCAGATATCCTGCCTTTTCCTGAACCAGATTTCTTATTTTGTCATCAATCAGTCCATGTCCAAAATCACATAAAAACACCGCATCAAATTCATTTATTTTTACAGTCAGTTCCTTGTAAAAATCTAACTTAACCTCATCCTCATATTGCATGCGTTCGGGAATGTTATTAATAGAAAATATTTTTCTATACTCTTCTCTCTTTGCATTTCTTGTAAGATACCGGTGCTTCACAATCGTCGGAAAAACCTTGCTATATTGCAGTGACAATCGCATCTTATCTGTAAGTTCATCTAAAAGTTTTAACCGTATTGCATTCTCATTTCCTATAATTGACATGAGTGTTACATTTTCTGTAAAACCGGTTAAATGCCTGGCAACCGCCGCTGCACCACCCAGATACTCCTCTGAATATTCGAGGCGGGAAGCATACCCTGTGTCTTTGCTCATAAGTCCCTGTACATTGCAATAAGTATATCTGTCAATGATTACATCACCAATCACAAGGACTTTTAAATGAGATGCTGCTTTTGCATATTTCTTAATATCACTCATGGAATATTTTTCAATAAAGTCTTCCATATATTTTATAATTTCATCGGACAATCCTGAAAGCGCAGTATTTATCAATTTAGTTGAACTAAATACCTGTCCTGTCGTATATACTACCCTTCCGCCATACTGTTCTACGAGTTCCCGTTCTGCGGTTATTTTTCCAGTGATGTCCTCGTTTTCTTGCGCATACTCTTCGCCCTTTATATATAAATCCGGCCTTACATTTTCTACAATATCATCCACTGTATATCCGTCTGAAAGCATAACATAATCAATACATTCTAATGCTTCCAGAACTTTCAGTCGCATTTCATCATTAAAGTACGGTCTTCCCGGTCCTTTCCTCACAAACTCTGCAGCAGTAATAGATACTACAAGGATATCTGCCATTTGCTTTGCCTGTTGCAAATGTATAATATGCCCTGGATGTACCAGATCGAATACACCATGACAAAGTGCAATACTCTTTCCTTCTTTTTTGATTTTAGGTCTTAGTTCTTTCCGAAATGCAGTTTTATCTACAATTTTCCCCATCGCTCAATTTCCCTGCCAATTTTCATTGATATATATTTCTGATTATTTTAATTTTCTTCTCTGACATAATACTTTCTCACCGTATTTTTCAGACGTCACACAATAAACATACGCCCATAAAATAAATAACCAGTCTGTATTTTTCTGCCAGCCATATGGATAACATATATACATCCAATGGCAAACGACCGGTTTCGCATTTCTCTCATCAAAATATTCAGAAATCCGTTCAATAAACTTATCTTTTGGTTTTACACGGATACCTTTTAGCATCTGCTTTGTCATCCTGCTGAAAAAACTTTCTTTATATTCAATGATGAACCGTGCTTTGGGGTAAATTCAAGTTTAAACCTTCTGTCAGGCATCGTGGGCAGGAAACATTATGTTTCCTTTGATTTGTGTGCTGACAAACTGTAAGTGCAATAGCCTTACAGAAATAAGCAGTCTGGTCTGTTTTTGTGCAATTTTTATAACAAAAAATGCCTTTTGGGGCATAAGATATAAATTCTGATCACATTTTTTCGTAGAGTTGCCTACTCTACGAAAAAGACTGAAAGGAAGATATATCAGGGATTTTTATTTTTTCTGACAATAAATCTGACCATAAAAGCATTCTCAAGATCGCTCTATACGTATATTTTTAGCCACTTTCCGCTACTTTTCTGACCACAAATCTGACCATAAATAAAAACGGAAAAATTCACTGTTTTACAGCCAAAATACTTTCTGCCATATCTTTCTAACACATTTTAAGCTCAATTTTTGAAAAAAGAGTTGTTATATGGGTTAAAATATGTTAAAATGTAGCCGATATAGATGCAATAGAAGCATAAAAGTTAAAAAATGCTGATTTTTTGTGAATGCAGGCCGCTGATTTTCGTAGAGTAGGCAACTCTACGAAACTTTTTGGCAACATAAACGGATTAAAATAGTACAGAAAAACCGATTCATAATTTGACATTACGATAAATTGTGGACCTAAAAACAGAAAGGACAAATCATTATATAACATGTGTAGTTGTGTCAGAAGAAATACCATACACTCTAAAATCACACAGGCAGTGATCCTGGCTGGCGGAAGAGGAAAACGCCTTCGCCCATTTACAGACTCTATGCCTAAAGCAATGTATCCCATTCATGGGATACCATTTATCATCAAGCTGTTGGAGCAGATTAAGTCTTTTGGCATTGGGGAAGTAATTATTCTGCTGGGGTATCTGGCTGACCGAATTGTCAATGAATTGGGTAACGGGGAAAAGTATGGTATAAAAATCCAGTATGACATTACCCCGGAGGATTATAATACCAGCCAGAGAATACTGCACGCAAAAAATTTTTTTCAGGATCGTTTCCTGCTGATGTATTGTGATAATTATTGCCCGATAAATTTTTCAAAGCTTGTAGCTGATAGCTATACGAATCATGCTGCTGTCCAGATATCTGCGTATACCAATAAAGATCATTATACGAAGGATAATCTGATTATTTCCAGGACTCGTAATGAGGTGTTGGTTTATGACAAATCCAGAACAGGAGAAAACCTTTCTGGTGTGGACATTGGATACGCTATTGTTAAAAAGGAAGCATTGTCCCTTGCGGCAGATGGTCGTGGAGAATTTGCTGAGAATATATATCCTAAGTTAATCCAATCAAAAACATTGTTTGCTACAGTGACGGATCACCGGTATTATTCGATTGGTTCTTTTGAAAGGATAAAACTGACCACGGAATTTTTCAGATTAAAAAGAGTTGCATTCCTTGACAGGGACGGAACCTTGAATATCCGGCCACCAAAAGCATGTTATGTTGAAAAAGCATCTGATTTTCAATGGATTCCAGGAGCGAAAGAGGCGGTACGTATGCTTATGGATCATGAGGTTATGACAATTCTTATCAGTAACCAGCCTGGGATAGCCCGGGGGAATCTGACTGTACCAGATCTGGATCGCATTCATGAGAAGATGCAGGGAGATTTAAACAAAATTGGCGCAAAAATTGATTACATATATTATTGCCCTCATAACTGGGATGATGAATGCGATTGCAGGAAGCCGAAACCGGGGATGTTGTATCAGGCACAAAGAGAACTATCATTAGATTTATCTAAATGCGTGTTATTTGGAGATGACGAACGGGATATTGCGGCTGGCAATGCTGCAGGATGTAAATCTGTTTTAGTCAGTGAGTCCTATCCATTCATAGAAGCAGCGAAAGATTACTGCAGAAAAATAGAGGCCGGTGAATTATGATTATTTCAAAAACTCCTTTACGAGCATCCTTTTTCGGAGGAGGATGTGATTTTGCTGAATATTATCAAAATAGCAAATACGGCTATGGATGTGTGATTAGCACCACTTTGCGTATGTATGTATACATTACTGTGAATAAGAGATTCGATAATAAAATAAGGGTGGTGTATACAGGAAACGAATTAACAGACTCGGTAGATGAGGTCCGGCACAATATTATCCGAGAAGCACTCCGGCTTACGGGAATCGAAAAAGGAATTGAGATTGTATATACTGCAGATTTGCCCATGACAAATCTGGGTGTGGGATTAGGGTCATCCAGTGCTCTGGCTGTTGGGACTTTAAATGCAATCCATGCTTATAAGGGTGAATACGTAACGGATCAACAGCTTGCACAGGAAGCCATAGAAATAGAAATTAACCGTCTGGGACAGCAGATCGGGATTCAGGATCAATACGCTGTTGCTTGTGGCGGGTTCAACAAATATATCTTTCATGCGGACGATACTGTAGAAATTTTACCTATTGTACTTAAGAAAAATATAAGGAATCAGTTGACTGATAAATTTATGCTCTTTTATACCGGTAATCCCAGAGATTCCAGAAATATTTTTGTGGAACAGAAGAAGACGATTGTAGAACGCAGCCAGACTCTGGACCTGATGGTAGCAATAACAGAAGAAGCCCTGAAGGCGCTGCAGATGGGTAATATAGAAACATGGGGAGCACTTTTAAACAGGGCATGGAACATAAAAAAAACATTTGCATCTGAGATTTCCAATCCGCTCATAGATGATATGTATGATAAAGCACTTAAAAGTGGGGCTATTGGCGGGAAAATTCTAGGTGCAGGAGGCGGAGGGTTTATGCTTTTATATGTTCCAACAGAATGTCAGAAAAACGTACAGATGGCATTATCCCAATATAAACAAATTCCATTTGGCATGGATATGCAGGGGAGCAGAATTATTTTTGCTGATTAAGCGTTTTCTGATATCAATGGAATACGGATAAAAAATACTGCTTAAAGTATGTTTAGAGAAGGGAGTATTTAGAAGATGGGAGCCGTATTGATTACTGGTGCAGCCGGCTTTATTGGTTCACAGCTGGCATATCGTATAAAGAAAAGTGGAGAGAAAGTTATTTTAGCAGATAATTTTTCTTATGGATCCAAAGACAACTTATCGTTTCCTGATTATAATTTTACTGATGAGATATACCGGATCGATATTCGTGATATGGAACATATGGAACAACTATTTGAAAAGCACCGATTTGAATATGTTTATCATATTGCAGCAATTACCCCATTACCTGATTGCCAGGAAAATCCGGCAGAAGCTGTTGATGTAAACATTCGCGGAACGACTATTATCCTGCAGCTTTCACGAAAATATGGTGTCAGACAGGTGATTTTTGCAAGCACGTCTGCAGTCTATGAAAATAACGACGCATTCCCATCAGAAGAATCTATGATTCCAAAACCGAGTCTGATTTATGCGAATACAAAATATGCTTCTGAACAGTTATGCAGAGCCTTTTGGGATGCGTACGGCATGCCTGTAGTCTGCCTTAGATTTGCTAATGTTTACGGACCGCATATAGATTGCCTACGGACACAGCCGCCTGTCATGGGATATATGATCAGGGAATTTTTTTATGGAAGGCAGCCTGTACTGCACGCTGACGGTGAACAGAAACGTGATTTTATTTACGTAGATGACCTTATCGATCTGTGTCTGCTCGTGCAAAATGCCAATACTTTTGATATTGTCAATGTCTCCACGGGAAATCCGGTTTCTATTAAAATAATAGCCCGACTGATCGCTGATGAGATAGGATGTAAAGATATAGATCCAGTGTATATGGAAACAGAGCATTATTGGTCAAAATATCCGGACTTATATAAAGAGCCTTATCCGATCTCAGGAAAATTATTAGAACACGAAGTTTTAAAATATACCTGTCTTTCCAATCGGTACGCAAAGGAAAAGTATGGATGGCAGCCAAAAACAGATTTACGAAATGGTATTGCACAAACAGTAAGATTTTCATTAGAAATATTAAATTCAAATAAAAACCTGTAATATTATGAAAAAGGGAACATTGAATATATGAATAACGAATATCAAAATTACCATAAACACAGAAAAAATAATATTTATCATATGAAATCAGACTTACCGCAATTTCTTACCGATGTACTGCCTCAGGATAAAAACGCACAGATTTTAGATATCGGCTGCGGAAATGGAAATCTTTTATATGCATTAAAAAAAAGAGGCTATCAGAACCTGCAGGGGATCGATCTTGATGAGGATGTAGTAAAATTTGTCCAAAAACATGGAATTGCATGTGAACAAATAAATGTCATCGATTATAAAACAGATAAAAAATTTGAATTCATACTGATGAATCATGTGTTGGAGCATTTACCAAAAAAAGAGGTTATTCCACTATTATCATATATCCGGAAAAATCTGCTTCAACCGGAAGGGAAATTACTGATTCGTGTGCCAAATGCACAATCTTATACAGGATGCTATTGGGCATATGAAGATTTTACGCATGAGACTTTATATACGACAGGGAGTCTGGAATATGTTTTGAGAAGCGCAGGGTTCCGGAAGATTCATTTTTTAGATCCAGATGGTTTAATAGGAAAACGTTCCAGAACGAAGATAATAAGAAAGATTTTTTTAAAACTGTATGATAAAAAAGTTGATTTCTGGAATTACATAACAGGAAGCGCCTTTCATATCTTTAGTCCGCGTATCTATACATGGGAAGTAAAAGTAATCGCAGGTAAATAAAGGGCATCGGCAGGCACTGCCATATTTCTGACAGAATCATTATTTTATTATTATTGGGAGGCAATATGGAAAAAGTTGCAGTATGGGGACTGGGAAAAGAATTTTCTATCTGGAGAACGATATTGGAATCCGAAGAACTGGGGGCTAATATTATAGCATGGTGTGACAAAGATACAGAAAAAAGCAAAGTAATAGCAAATCGAACAGATCCTTCATCGTTGCCATTCTTAGAGCCTGATATTATTCTGACCAGCTGCAATTTATGCAGTGAAATTATAAAAGAATCCGAACGAATCGGCTGTCGTAATGCCAGGGTAATGGATTTTGAAGCGTTTGTGAAGGCAAATCTGAAGGTTCATCGCAAAGCAGTAGGAAATGGCATCCATATGTATCGATATTGCCGTGAAATCATAGAACGAACAGATTTAAAAGTATCTTCTATTATGGAAATTGGGGCAAACTATGGTCAGGATGCAGAGTTTTTGAGATTGTTCTGGGGCACGAATCAGGATCATGTTTTCACATTTGAAGCAAACAGCAGTATTTCGAAAGAAATCGATCAAAGATACAAATTTCATAATTATAATCTGGCGGTTAGTGATTACACGGGAAAAGCTACACTGAACCTTGTTGATATGAGCGGATACAACAGCGGCTTATCTTCCGTTAAAAACTATAGTTATACGCAGAATTGGATCAGAGATGAAGTTGACTGTATTTGCATGAAAGACTTTATGGACATGCATAAAGAAATTGATACGATAGATTTTTTGAAAGTGGATGTGGAAGGGGTAGACTATGAGGTTTTAAAAGGGTTCGGAGACTACCTGCATAAAGTAAAAGTGATTCAGACAGAGGCAGAAAATTTGATTGACTACGAGGGAGAACATTATTTATTTTCGGATATCGCACGTTTACTCATGGATTTTGGATTTGAACTGATCACGTATGATCTGGCCAGACTGCAGTCAGACTCATTATGGATAAAACGAGAACTGCTGAAAAAAGGGAAATTTCAGGTATAGTAAATCGCTGATCGGAGGTTTGCAGAAATGGGTAAACGTTTTATAGATTGTGAAAACGACTATATCGTTTATAATGATGAGACGCTTGATTTCTATATAGGACTGCTGGATATAATCAGCGCTAACAGCCACTGGAAGTTTTTCGAAACGCTCACAAATTATCATGATTCTTTTATATTTTATGATTGCAATGAATTAACTTACAGATTATATTGCTATGCCAGAAAAAAAGGGATTCCATATGAAATCCGGAATTTTTCAAAATGGCAGCGACTGTATGGAGTAACGGAATCCGAAAAACAGATATGCGCAGACAATGACAATCTGCACTCGCCAATTCTGTTCAGCGAAGAAACCCGCAGGACAGGCCATAAGAAAGATAAGAAAGGATTGCCATTTCCAAATACCTGTTTTAACTTTTTAAATACAATTTTTAAAGCGAATATATTTATAGACTGTTTTGGACAGGACTATTTTTCCATGTTCTTAAAACAGAATGGCGTTTTGGCCGAACAGCTGCCGGTTGAAAGCGCATACGTTTTATATCTGAATTTAAAGCCAATGACAGATGATGACAAAGTACCCAGGCTGCTTAAAGCAGTGCGTCAGGCAACATCTAAGAAAATAGCCGGCATTTTGTGTAATTGCCAAGGAGAAATTTTATTTCAGATGTTACTAAAACAAAAATGTTTTTTAAAGAATTATTATGTTTTACTACTGCCTCCGCTTTACTACATAAAGGAAAAATCTATATCCTGTATCTGTGAAGGTATTTTTCATGAACTGGATTTGTTTATTTATCAGTTTGTAAAGCCTACGTTTTACCAGCCATTTTTTGCTACACAGAATATCATCCCTATGTTAAAAAATAAATGCAGACGGATCTGCATTCCTGATTTATACTTCGATGGATATTTCCCGCAGATCAGCCATATTGAGAAACCAGCAAATGCATTGCTGCGCGATTTAAACGGAGATACCATTTTTCAGGTAAGGGATAATTTCATAGAACGCACTTATGAACAGACAAAATCTATAAGAAAAACAAAGGAATTACTTCTATCAGAAATAAACAGCGGCATGGTTTTCGACAACAAAATGATCATAAATCATTGGAATCATGCAGTTGCAAGAATGATGGATGCTGAAAAAAACGTAGATTTAAAAATCTCAGATTACCTATTGGATCATATCAAAAAAAGACGATTATTTGTTGCCGCACATAATCCTGTCAATGAGTTAATGTATGTTGAAATTGAACGATTGATGGAATTGCTCGATTTACCTTTTGACCCTTTTGAATACAGGGATGGCATAATGAATTTTGAAGGAGCACAGGAAGTAATTTATCCTTATGTGAAAACTATGTTGGAATTGGATTTTAAAACAGAGCAATATTATATCAATAAATCGTTTGTAGACAGACAGTTCAAAATAGAAGAATACATTGAGTTATATATTAGAAATATATGTGAGTTAGAATAGGATTATAAAAATTTCTATCAGGATGCGTGGAGGTTTGGATATGCAGCGTGCTTTTCGTAGAAAATTGGGTTTTAAGATTATTGATCTGTCTTTAAAACTGATCCGTCCGGTTTTTGGATTTATGGGAGGATATCCGGAAATTTCAGATGCACACAATAGAGGATATATCGAAGATTATGTGTACAAAAACAGGGGATATATTAAACGGGCTGACAACGTTTTGGAATTTGCCGGAGGCATTATATATTCTAAAAAATATAATCAGAATGTAAAATACGCAGCATGGAGCGGACATAAGGATAGGTGGAAAGGGTGCGACTATTATTTTGATATCATTGATGCAGATACATTACCGCAGGAAAAATTTGATTGTATTGTTCTGACAGATGTATTGAATTGTATTATTGATGTGAATCTTGCCTTAGAAAATTTTAAAAAGATGCTGACTGCCCAGGGAGTTCTGATTATAACAATGCATGGACCGGTTTTATGCAATAGTGAGATTATCGGATTTTATTCCAGATACGGAGCAGAACAGCTGTGTAAGCGTCACTTTCATAAAGTATTTAACGTACAGGAATATGGGGATCTGAACCATGCAATCGCTGCATTAATGGGAGTTGGCAGAAGGAAGGAAGATGAGTCCTTAATGGCAAAAGACAAAATTACAATAACGACAGGCTTATGCTGTAAAAAATAAAAGTTACTGAAAATCTATCATCCCTGATCTGTATTTAAACAAAGATGCTTTGAAAGGATAAAAACGGTGTCAGAAATGAAAACGCATTTTAGTGATATTGTATCCAATGCATTAAATAAATATAAATGTTATATCACACAATTTCAAAGTATGAAAAATTGTGTTCGTATGTATGGCGATTATCCATATCCAAAGTATATGGTTTTGCCAGAAAAAAAGATTATTTACTTAGAAATGCCGAAGGTCGCAAATAGCGCTATCAAAGCCGGCATGTTAAAGAAAGAGTTTCCAGATGCCTTTTCTATCCAAAAAGAATCTCTGAAATATACAGAGCATCATCTCGATCGAAAATATCGGAACTATTTCAAATTCACGTTTGTTAGAAATCCAATGGAACGTGTGGTTTCCTGTTATGAAAATAAATATCATGGAGACCCGGAAACAATCGGAAATAATATGAAAGAATTCGATCATTACTTATTTGGTTATATCCGGAAAGACAGGGGATTCTCTAACTTTTTATTTAAAATTGCCCTGATCCCGGATTCCTATAAAGATCCGCATTTTAAACCGCAGTATAAAATTGTATATGACCAGAGCAAAAAAAAGCGCGTAGATTTTGTTGGAAAATATGAGCGATTAAATACTGTCTATCCAAAAATTGCAAATAAATATGATCTGGCTAAGTTGGATGTTTATAATAAAACACAGCGAAATTACTATATGGACTATTACAATCGATGGACTGTATTTTTGGTTTACTTTATTTATAGAAAAGACATACATTATTTTGGATATAAGGAAGAATATCGAAAATTATTAAATTATGTATGGAGGAAAAGATGAAATGAATAAAGTGCCAATCGTGTTTACATTTACAGATAATTTTATTGTTCCGGCATATATAGCGATCAGCTCTCTGATAGACTCTGCCTGCGCATCCACAGAATATGAAATAATGATCTTTCATTATGATTTAAACAGGACTCATATATCGGAACTAAAAGATTTAGTAACTGCGACAGGCCGGCATTCCATAACATTTGAATACATAGATAAAAAAATATTCAGGAGGTATCCCTGCAGCGCCCATTGGCCCACAGTTGTTTATATCCGGTTATTTCTGCCAGAGCTGCTGACAGCATATGACAAAGTTATTTATTCGGATGTGGATGTCTTGTTTCAGGGAGATTTATCGACGGTATATCATATGGATCTGGAAGGTTATGAATGGGGAGGAATCAGGGCTGAGATCAACAGCAGGGATATGATCGGACATAAATATTTTGAGAATAACACAAACAAATATATTTATATGTCTGGCTTTATGGTATGTAATCTGAAACGCATGAGGGAAATTGGTTTTGTAGATATTGTGAAAAAAAATATTTTAAAATATTCCTCAGATTTACAAATGTTTGATTTGGATGTATTGAATATGTCATCGGAACATATCAAAACAGTACCTTTTCGCTATGCAATTCCAGTTAATTTATATGAGCATAAAAATATCCGGCAGGCAGTTGAATATTCCTATTTTAAAAATGTTTATTCTTATCAGACATTAAAAAAAGAAAAACAGAAAAAAAAGATTATTCATTATGCAGGAGGCAGAGGAAAACCATGGCTTATTTTATGTCCGGATTCTGAATACTATCAATATTTACGCACGCTGCCGAAGAATTTAGCAAAGATATATAAGGAAAACAGGAGAATTGCAATACAGCAAAGAATGATCAGATTCTTTCATAAAAGTCTGTTAAAAGTTGAAAACAAGCTGAAAATAAATTGAAAGGATGTATTTGAACATGATATACATAGCTGGAAATCAGACAGCAGGACAGGCATTTTACAATTGTATCAAAGAATATCTGAAATGCGGGAATTCAGTTACCGTTTTCAATCAGACCGAAGAACTTACGGATTTGTTAAAAACTAACGAAGCTATCTCAAAAACGGCAATCCTATGGACCTCACTCAATGACGCTGACCAGTTTCCAAACATAGGTATTAAGAAAAATATATATTCTATGACAGATATAGAGCCTTTTCTTGAGCATATGGAAGATTTCGCAGATAAACCGGTTCTTCCTTATGTCGAAGTTCATCTTAGCGATCATTGCAATTTGAATTGTAAGGGATGCGGCCATTTGAGTAATATCGCTCCTGAAAAACACGCGGATTATGATAAATTTGAAAAAGATATTTACCGGCTTACCGAATTGTTCTGCCAGATCAAAAGAATCCGTCTGATGGGAGGAGAACCTTTTTTAAATCCCGATCTGGTAAAATTTGCAGACCTGGTTAGACGTGAAAACAGGGATACGGATATAAGGGTTGTGACAAATGGTTTAACTCTGGACAAAACCAGCAAAGATACGTTAAAACAACTGGCAGATCTGCATGTACAACTAGATATTTCATGTTATCCGCCTACATTAAAAAAGAAAGAGCAGATAACCGCTGTTTTAAAAAAATGCGGACTGGGTTATCGTTTTTCAGAACAAATAGATCATTTTTTGAAATTTAGAAATCCCACTTTTCAATATGATCCGGAATCAGCATATGCACATTGTCATATGAAAATGTGTACGTTTTTGAGGGAAGGAAAAATGGCTGCATGCAGTTTCCCTGTTCTTTATACACAGCTGGACACATTTATGAAAGGAAAATTCACGACAGACCGTGACATTATCGATCTATATGCTCCTGGTATAAACGGCTGGAAGATTTCGTGGAAACTGACGCATCCATTAGATTCCTGCCGTTATTGCAGGACAGACAGGCCGGAATTTTATACCTGGGAACCGCGGCAGAAATCTCAGGCATTGTGTGAAGATTGGTTTGTAAAGGAATAAACAATGATGACAGATGCAGATATATTATCAGACTACTACCCAATTATTTTTGACAGTGCCATAGAATACAACAAGACTGTATGGTTTGTTACCAGCAGCTTTAACGGACTGTTTCAAATGGATTGGGAGTCCAAAGAGGCAGAGTATCTGGGACGGCTTCCCATAGCTTCTGAACTGGGAATCAGCAGTTCCATCGTTCACTATCATGGAAAGCTATATATTGCTCCACAAAATGCAGAAAAAATCATAGAATTTGATATACAAAAAAAGAAATTCACCAGTTATACAGTACCTTATCCATACGGGAACTATTATGGAACCGGCCAATATCAGAATTATATATATTTTTGGAATTATGCAGAATTTGCAGTCATTCGATTTGACATGGATCGTAAGCAATTTCTAAAAATAGAAGATACCCAGACGAATATGAAAATCAGGGGCAGAACAAGCATCTTTCATGATGGTTATTGGTCGTCTTCACTTACAAGAGATTTTTGCATTGTCCGGAACCATCTCTACATTCCTTCTTCGGCAATAAATGTGGTTGCGGATATTCATATGGTAACCGGTACGATGCGTATCTGGTGGGTATCAGGTTCTAAAGGATATCATACAATCAGCTATGATGGATCCGGATTCTGGCTTTCAGGAGTAGATAATCATCTTATCTACTGGCTTCCGGATGAAATGAAATCCGAACTCATCCGGATCAGCAACGAAATCCGAATCTGTGATGCGAGACTGAGTTTTTGTGATGGTTCAAAGATATTTTACAGCATGGATCACAGCAGTGAGATTCTGGTGCTGGATACAAATAACGTAACTTTTCAGGTAATTCCTGACTATAAAAAGAAGACTATCTATTGGACATCAGAATTATATACATTTAAGACTGTATTTATGCAGAAGCTATACGATAAGGTATGGTTTATGAATATAACAGACGCAACGCTGCAGACAATAGAAAATGGCAACAGAATTGTACATAAGATCAAATTAACCTCTGGAACAGATGCTTTTATCAGAGACCGGATGGATTGTTATGCATCCGGCATTCGGGCAGAGCAGAATCGTTCAGGTTATCGTTTTGCGGATTATATCAGAATATTGTCCTGCAGATATACAGACGGATTCATATGTAAAAATGCGGGCGTAAAGAGGACTATTGGAGAATATATTTACAGCGAGGTTAACAGGCCCTATGGAATTAAAGATTAAGAAACAGGATCGGATTTTAATTTTAACGCCTCATCCGGATGATGAAAGCATAGGATGTGGTGGATTGTTACTAAAATACGCAGAACAATGTGATGTGATTTTATTAACGGATGGAGCAAAGGGAAATCGTGACTGGACTGAAGAAAAGACCCGCAAAGTAAGAAAAAAAGAATTTCAGAATGCCATGAAATGGTCAGGCGTCAGAAACTATGAAATGTGGGAGATTCCAGATCTTAAGCTGAATGACCATAAGCATGAATTGGATAAAATCGATTTTAGCGCTTACAATTATATTCTGGTTCCGGGAAGGATCGAGTCTCATCCTGATCATAAAGTCATATATGATGAAATCAGGAAAAATATTAAGAGAAAAAAAGTCAGAATAAAGTTATTAGAATATGAAGTCTGGACCCCTATGGTAAATCCGTCCCACTATCTGGATATTACAAAGCTCATCCGGAAGAAAAAAAGCCTGATCCAGATTTATCAGTGTGCTCTGATGCATATAGATTACGACAGAAGAATCACTGCACTAAATTATTACAGGGGCATTCATTATGGATGCCGGTTTGCAGAATGCTATCATTTAACAGATTTCGGCAGCTGAGGAAAACAAAAGATTTGTCTGCATATATTATTGGGGAGAATCTGATATGCTAAGCATGGATCGTAAAAAGTGTAAAAAAACTGTGGTATTTGGAACAGGACTGGATGCGGTAAAATGTATCTACCATCTGCAAAAAAGAGAGATTGAAATCGCATACTGCCTGAATAATAACTGCAAAGAAGAACAATTTTGCGGGTATCCGGTATATGAGCCGGATCAGAATCACTTAAAAAATGTATTTCTGTTGGTTGCGGTAAGATCACATGTTTATCCTATTATAAGCAGACAGCTTCAGGAAAATGGATTGCTGGAATTTACAGATTACATTTATTATGAATGGGCCTATAAAAAAGTGGTACTGCTTCATGGAAACTGCCATATGGCAATCATCAGATCCTTTCTTCTCTCATCAGAATCCTTTAACAGACAGTATTCTGTCTATCCAAATCCGCCTATTTATGAAATTAAGGCAGGAAAAATAGAGAAGAACGTATTGGAAAACTGCGACATATGGATTCATGAAGATATCCGGCCTGACAATGATTATAGTTATTTTTTATCGGATGAATATATGCGAAATCTGTGCAGAGCGGATGTGACCGAAATTATTATTCCCCATTTATTTGGTTTGGGAAAAGCCTTTTTCCCACAATCTGAATGGAATCTCCGGAATCGGAAAATAAAAAACGGAGAAGATGCAAATGGAATGTTTCCACATGCTGATAAAGTGATCGACGGTTGTGTGGAACAGGGAATGGACAAGGAAGCGATTATAGAATACTGTATGAGCGATCAGGCGCTTAGCCGGAATGAGATTGAAGAGAATTTTAAACTGTATCTCGATAAAATGACAATCAGAGAACAGAAATGGGATATCAAAATCGTAGACTATATTTTAAAAAATTATAAAAAACGGCGATTGTTTTACGATATGGGACACCCTACAAATGAAATCCTCGGTGTTATAAGTTCTGCCATATTAGACAAACTAAATATCAGAAATGCATGTATTACCGCAAATGAAAACCTGGATGTCCACGAAGAGCCTGTATACCCGATCGTAAAAAAGGTGCTGCATATGGACTGGGATAACGGTTGGATCCGAAAAAGCGTTATGGGGAAAAAAGCGTGCAGTAAAATGGATTTTACAGAATATATAAAAGAATATTTATGGTGGTGTCATGATATAAAATAAGAATCGTGGAGGGGATATGATGAAGCCGTATCTGAGTATTATAATCCCTATATATAATTCAGAAAAATATTTAGAAAAATGTATTCGTTCGGTTCTGGAACAAAGGTTTCGCGATTATGAATTAATATTAGTTGATAATGGCTCAACAGATCACAGCCTGAATATCTGCCGGTTTTATGCAAAAAAGGACAGCCGTATCCGGGTGATATGCAAAAAACACGGCGAAGTAATGAGTGCAAGAAAAGCAGGATTGCGCTTTTCACACGGAGAATATATCTCATTCGTAGATAGTGATGATTGGATGGAAGCAGGTTTTTACGATATTTTATCTGATCCGGCCAGATATGAGCATGCAGATATTATTTTGATGACAGGGTATCAGGAAGACAGCGGTGAGAAAATCAAAAAGGTGCGGACCGGCCTGAGAAAACAAGGGATCTTTCAAAAGAGAGACATCATCAGACTTCTGGTTCAGGGCGCAGTGATTCCCTGCATGTGGCTAAAAATATTTAAAAGCAGGTTGATAAAAGAAAATATAGAATTTGTTGAAGATTATGTATTCCGTGGAGAAGACATGTTGTGTTCCTACGCATGCTTATTGGATGCACGAACAGTCTTTGTACAGAATAACAGCCTGTATCATTATGTGCAGCACGAATCTTCTTTGGTACGTAGTTATATGGATGTGCATAGAAAAAATCTGTATTATTTTGTAAAAGATATCCAAAAGATCCGACAGGAGAAGGGCGTTTACTTTTTGGATCACTATTGGAACCAGTTTATCTTAAAGGAATTAATGTATCTGATTACCAATGAATGCAAAAACAATCAACTTTCAAAACGCAAATTCAGGCAATTGCAATTACGGCATATTTTAATCGGAAAAAATGGCAGGGATGCTGTTCGTATCAGACCAGGAAAAGAAAGAATCGCCTTACATCTATATGAACTGGGCTTTTTTTGCTTATTAAATATCTATATGAAAAAAGAATTTTTATAAAATGAAAAACGATGCAGTATTAAATCGGGAAGGACAGTCATATGGAAAAAAGAGCTTTGATCAGTATTATTATTCCTGTTTATAATGTAAAAAATTACTTAGACCGATGTATGGATTCTGTGACCCATCAGACATATACAAATATTGAAATACTTATCATTGATGATGGCTCGGAAGATGGAAGCGGGAACCTGTGTGACATATGGGCAGAGAAGGATAAACGTATCAAGGTTTTCCATAAGCAGAATGGTGGTTTGTCAAGCGCGAGAAATTACGGATTAAGAAGAGCAAAAGGTGAATTTATAGGATTTGTAGACAGCGATGATTACATCAGTCTGGATATGTATGAAAAATTATCAGAGGCAATGGAACATAACATTGATATTGTCACATGTGGAATCGTCTTAGAAAATTCCGGAAGAGATAAAGGAAAAAATCGGATCGTACATTTGCCAGACAGCGGAAAAAGGAATGTGTTCTATACAAAAGCGGAAGCGATCGAAGAGTTTTTACTCTCCAGAAGTTTGTCAAGCTCCATGTGTAATAAGCTGTTCCGCAGAAGATTATTTCAGGGACTCCATTTTCCTGTTGGAAGAACAAGTGAAGATATCCCTGTCATGTTTCGTTTATTGTTGAAAAGCAGAGGTGTCTTAAATATTGGCCAGGTAAAATACCATTATGTCACCAGGTCAGATAGTATTTCCAGACAGGGATTTTTTTACAGAAGAGCTGACTGGGCCATTTTTGCCGGCCACATATGCAAAGAAATCACAATACATAATCCTCAGCTAAAAAAGCAGTCAGAAGTATTTTATATGCGCTCTTTACTGCATATTCTTATTAAGATTCATGAAAGTAATCATCGTGTAGAATTTTCGGCTTTGGAAAAAAGACTAAAAAAAGCACTGTTAAAAATGATTGTAAGAAATATTTTTCATTCATGTATGAATTGGTCAGAAAAGTGTCTTCTGATCAAAAGTTGTCTGCATATCAGATAAACACATGGAAAAACAGGAACAAGCAGGGGTATAAAATTTGTAAACAGGATAGGAAGTATGCAGATGGCATTTGAACAAAGATATTTAAATATGATGAATCAATGGCTGATCTTAAAACAGGAAGGAAAAAGCATCAGCAGTTATTTAAGAAAACAGGGTTACAAAACAGCTGCCATATATGGAATGGCTATCTATGGACGGCATGTAGTAAGGGAGCTGCAAAGTTCAGAGATTGAAGTATTATATGGAATAGACAGAAAAAAACTCAAACCATATAAAAATATTGAAATCCTGCAGCCGGAAAAAAAGCTTCCTTACGTTGATATCATTATCAATACAGTCCTGCACGACTGTGTAAACATTAAGGCTGAACTGGCAAAGATCACGGACAGTCCTGTCTCAGACCTGGAAGATATTATTTTCGAGAGCTACCATTGAACGGAGGGAATATGCAGTCAAAAGAAAAATGCATTATATGGGGAATCGGAAATGACTATGAAGCGATCCTGAATCAGGTTCTTTTTGAAATCTATAAGGGGAATATTGAGGTTACAGGCGTTGTTTGCTGTAAGGAAGACAGGTATTGTAACTATCGGGATGGATTTCCAGTTATTCCGAAAGAAGACTTAGCAGAATCAGACTTTGAATATGTGATTGTTTCCAGCTCGTTCTATTATCAGCAGATAAGAGCAGAAGCTATCAAATTGGGAATCGGTATAAATAAAATCATTAACGGACAGGTCTTTCGAAAGCCATTATTTGATTTCAGACTATATTCTAATCTGTTAAAAAATCCGGTAACCATCCTGTCGGATGATTGCTGGGGCGGATATGCATATCATTATTGGGGCTTAGATTTTTCAAGTCCACTCATTAATACATTATGGGATAAAAATGAATATGCCAGGTTTATTCAGGATCCATTGTATTATTTACAGACAGAGTTAACTATGGTAAGAGAGGGTAATTTAAAAGCTGGCATTGTACCAGTTGGAAGGCTGGGACATTCTGAAAAATATGTTCAGCTTCAGTTTATACATAATGTTGATTTTACCGAAGCAAAACAGCAATGGGACAGAAGGATAAAAAGAATAAATAAAGATAATCTTTTCGTGAAAATGGCGGTCAGCATATCTGATGAGAATGTCCGGTCTCATTTAAGAGCATTTGAAGAATGTAAATACAGGAAAGTCCTTTTTTACAATGGAGATGAAAATATCACCGGCAAGTTTAAAACAGACCGGTTTATCTGGCAGTCAAAAAAAGCAAATCGTGTAGGTACTTATTTTTATCAGGATTATATGCGGGGAAATTATATGTTTGTAATAGATATACTGAAATTACTAACAGGAGAGGGAAATTATTCAAGAGAGTAACAGAAAATAACAATGGATCTATTAGAAAAATTTATTCATGGAGATTTTATAAAGCAGGAACTCGAATTCAGCGGGTTATACCGGTACCTTGACCGATATAAGGATTCCTGCAGCAATCTATACAGTGAAACAAAGCCCCCAAAATGCAGCAGCATAAAACCTAATCATACGATCTGGATCTTCTGGAAACAGGGTATGGAAAAAGCGTTCCGGCTGGTGCAGAAATGTTATGAATCTGTATGTAAGAACAAACCGCAGGATTTTGAAGTCATCTTACTGACGGAGCAAAACCTTGAACAATACATAAATTTACCGGACTATATCTGGGATAAATATGAAAAGGGGTTTCTTACAACGACACATTTATCAGACCTGATCCGTATCGAACTGCTTTGTGTGTATGGCGGATGCTGGATCGATGCAACTGTTTTTTGCAGTGACAGAATACCTATGTATATGCTGGCGGGCGATCTGTTTGTGTTTCAGCTGCAGTCTGTGCTGAGCGACCCTACGTTAAAGCTGTCCAGCTGGTGGATCTATGCAGACAAAGACTGCCGGCTGATCCATCTGACCAGACAGATGCTTTTTACATACTGGAAGCAGGAAACAGATATCCGAAATTATTTTTTACTGCATATTATCATATCTAAAATTATAGATGAAGATGAGACATGCAAAAATCTGTTTCAGAAGATTCCATACTTTAACAGTGGAAATGCGCATATTCTGCAAAGAAAGCTTGGAGCGGAGTTTGACGAAGCGGAGTGGGCGATTATAAAGAACGCGTCCTGTGTCCATAAGCTGACTTATAAAAATAAATACTTACAAGGTGATATCTACAACTATTATATGGCTTTATTGTCGGATGACTTATGCCCGGCAGGTTCATGATGAATGGAAATAACAATATGAAACGTATTCTGCCTGTGTATGTGTGATCTGTACGAGACGAGGCAGGATTGAAAGGAAACAGGGATTCATGCAGGAAAAAATAGGCGGCGTTATTTTGGAAGATGAATTTTACAGTGGTGAAGATTTCTATTCGGATGGCAGGATTGAAGACAGACTTTTGCAAATCTGTAAAAATGGAAAACAGGACGAAGTATTGCGTACGAGCAGTGAATGGCCGGTCTTATATCATTTGTCAGACATAAGGGAAAATCTTTTGGACTGGTATCCGTTTACGAAACAGGACGATATTCTGGAAATTGGTTCTGGCTGCGGAGCATTGACAGGACTTTTAAGCAGAAAGGCAGGCTCTGTAACCTGCGTGGAATTATCGAAAAAGCGTTCACTGATCAATGCCTGCCGGAATCAAAAGTGCGGCAATGTGACCATTATGCTTGGTAATTTCGAGAATATCCGATTAGAGAAAAAATATGATTATATTACACTGATAGGCGTATGGGAATATTCCGGATTATATATAACGGATGATGATCCCTATCTGGCAATACTGAAAAGGCTGAAACGCTTTCTAAAGACAAATGGCAAAATTATAATCGCAATAGAAAATAAGGTGGGATTGAAATATTGGAATGGAGCACCAGAGGATCATACTGGAAAACTATACAGTGGCATAAACGATTATATTGGCGAGAAACAGATTCGTACATTTTCCAGACAGGAAATCACGGAGCTATTGAACAAGGCCGGTTTTCCACGTGCGTTTTTTTATTACCCAATGCCGGACTACAAGCTGCCGGATACCATTTATTCTGATCACGAGCTGCCGCAGGCGGGGGATATCCGCTGCTACAGGAGTGATTACAGCGCAGACAGGCTTTATCATTTTTACGATGCTACGGCATTTGATCAGATTTGCAGGGATCATATGTTTTCTTATTTTGCAAATTCTTTTCTGGTTGTATGCGGACAGGATCAAGAGTCCTGCACATTTGCAAAGTACCGCCGGGAATGCAGAGATAAATTCCGGATTGCTACTTGGATAAAAACGATTGGTGAACAGCAGTATGTCGTTAAGAAAGCATTATGTAAGGCATCGCTGGAACATATCACCCGAATGAAAGAGATGGGAGAAAAATGGAGCGGTATGCTGCCCGGACTGCTGTATCTGTCAGGAGAGCTGATCAATGATGAATATGTTGTCCCATATATAAAAGGCACAGATCTGGATACCACTCTATATCCCTGGCGGAATGACCGCTCACAATTTATAGAGCATGTCCGAAAGATGATCAGGGATTATCTGACGCCTGATCAAAAGGATCTGATAAATTTTGAAGTTACGGATCGCTATGAACATATATTTGGAAAAAATTATCCAGCCACTGCGAAAAGCCTGAAAATAACAAATATTGACTGCTTATTTTCCAACTTAAGGTTAACCGCAGATAGCAGGGTCTATAACTTTGACTATGAATGGATCTTTGAATTTCCGATCCCATATTATTATGTATTATGGCGTGCATTATGGCAATTGTATATAAAATACATGGTATATCTGAAAAACCAGATTTCTATGGACGATTTTTATGCACAGTTTGGGATTGATCCGGAAGATGTTGAAATATTTAAAAAAATGGAACAAAGTTTCTCTTATTATGTACGCGGAACAGACCATGCGGAAATATATCTGCCAAATTATAGGAAAAATGCTTTTATGCAGACGATTCGATGGGTATAGCATCAAAACAGAGTCTGAGACTGGAAAAGGAATGTAGCAATGAAGAAAAGGCCAAAGATTATAGCTTTTTACCTGCCGCAGTATCATCGTATACCGGAAAATGATCTCTGGTGGGGAGAAGGATTTACAGACTGGGACAGCGCAAGATCAGCAAAACCGTTATTTCAGGGACATTACCAGCCAAGGCTACCGTACCGGAACTATTATTATAATCTTTTAGACAAAAACGCTGTGCAGTGGCAGGTCCGGATTGCCAGAAAGGCAGGAATCTATGGTTTCTGTATTTACCATTACTGGTTTGGAGACAGGCAACTTCTGGAAAAACCGGCGGAAAATTTATTAAAATGGAAGGACATTGACTTTCACTATTGCTTTTCGTGGGCAAATGAGTCATGGATCGCGTCGTGGAGCAGACTGATTGGAAACAGCTGGAAAAGTAACGGCGGTAACTACCAGAAAGGACAGCCTGCAGACGGCTGTCTGGCTTTGCAAAAGTATGGCGGCAAAGAAGAATGGAAAGCGCATTTTGAATACCTGCTGCCCTTTTTTCAGGATGACCGGTACATTCGTAAAGATGGCATGCCTGTATTTATCATATACAAACCGCAGGATTTAAGGTGTGCCGCACAAATGATGCCCTATTGGAATGCGCTTGCGGTGCAGAACGGATTGAAAGGAATCTATTTTATCGGCACACATAATAGTCAGATCTGCCAGAGACAGATGAATGCCACACTTTTATACGAACCTGTTTACACGATCTTTCATCCCGGAAAATGGTATGGTCTGATTCAGAACGGCCTGAAGAAACTAAGTATCGCAGCACGGCGTACAGGTCTAAAGCTCCCTGCAATCGTTTTTTACAGCCTCTTATGGAACACCATTTTACACAGGAAAGAAGGCCGGAATGTCTATTATGGCGGTTTTGCGGATTTTGATACATCACCGCGCAAGGGGGAAAATGGCTATGTATGTGTCCGGGCAACGCCTGAAAAATTTAAGAAATATTTTTCACGGCTATATAAGAAATCACTGCGGGAAGAAAAAGAGTTTCTATTTCTGACTGCATGGAATGAGTGGGGAGAAGGCGCCTACTTAGAACCTGACTGCAAATATGGATTTCAATATCTGGCGGCAGTAAAGGCAGCAGCAAAAACAAAAAAACAGAAATGAAATATGACAGATACAGGGAGGGAAGCAGCGTGCTAAAGTTTGAGTATATTGATACCATCAGATATGAGGCAGGAAAACCAGGAGCGCTATTTTTGCTGGCAGATCTCAATCAGATGAAAGAATACCCTGTTGCGATATTTGGTACCGGTCTGGAAGCTTTCTTCATAGGGAAATATTTAGAGCATCAGGGAATGCGGATCGAATGTTTTCTCAATAACGATCTCAAAATGGAAGGACGGTTTCTGGGCGGAAAGCCCATCCAGTCGCCAAAGCAGGTGTGGGGACAAAACTTTTTTATCGTAGCTGCTATGAGTAATGCGAAGTATCTGAATGAGGTACTATGGCAGCTCAAGGTTCATGGAGAACAGAATTACGCAGTGGCTCTGATGGAAACCTACCATGCCTTTACCGAAGAAGGGACTCTGTCACAGCTGCAGATGCTTACCATGCAAATCATCAGCAGGATTTTATGTGAGGGGAAGAGTATCTCACAGATCATCCACCCTGTTATAAATGTAGGGCCTTTCAGAAATCTCGTATCTGCATTTGATGAACTCTGCTGGTCTACTACATGGATTCATCATCTGATGCAATGGTTTTATGACAAATACAGACAAACAGATGCGGGATGCCGGATCACAATGCTGGAAATAGGACCTGGAAAAGGGCTGTTTTCTGCTATGGCCCATCAGATCAGTCCCAGTATCTCTATCGAATGGCTGATGTTTGATATGCGGGAAAAATCCGCAAAGGCAGTCAGCGGAAGATACGACTGGTGGCCGGCAAAGCTGTTTCCATCTTATTTTGGAATGATTGAAGAACCGCAGTATAAAATTGATAAAAAATTTGACATTATCGTAATGACAGAAGTGATGGAACATTTTTGCGTCAATCCCCAGGTGACATTGTGCAAAATCGCGGATATGCTGGCAGAGAATGGGGAACTATACCTGTCAACACCTGACTGGGGACATCTTCCAATCTATGATGCGTATGATGATATTCCTGATTTTACTTCTCTGGAAGAATATCAGGATCTGTATGTCGGACATGCTTATCAATATACGAAATCTGAACTGCTGCGTATATTGGGAGAATGCGGACTGAAAGTCGAAAAATATGCACTTTCAGATGGCGGAAACCATAATTTACTTATACGCCATCAGTAAAAATAACGGAAAGGGTTGTATGGGTATGAAAAATCTATGGGGCAGGGTACGTTATGACCTGCAATATGTATTTTTAAACCAATTTGTCTGCAATATTCCAAGCTGGACCATACGAAAATACCTTTATCAGCTATGCGGTATGCAGTTTGGAAAAGATTCCAGAATCGGCATCGGGACAGTCGTTATATCTCCACAGAATATCAGGATCGGACCGGGAACCGTAATTAATGAAAACTGTGTACTGGATGGGAGGGGCGGGCTGTCAATCGGGCATGACACTTCCATATCCATGAACTGCAAAATATTAACTGCTTCACATGACGCAGATTCGCCTGGTTTTGCATTCCGTACACGCAGAACCAAAATCGGAAACAACGTATGGACCGGAACCTCTGCCATAGTTTTAGACGGTACAAGAATCGGAGATTTTGCTGTAGTTGGAGCAGGTGCGGTCGTAAAAAACAGTGTCAGGGAAAAAACGATCGTAATCGGTAATCCTGCAAGAGAAATACGGATTCGAAAAATAAGCAGACCATACTGCCTGAGTTATAAAGCATATTTCAGATAGGAGGATATGAACCGGATGATAGCTTTGGTAGAACCAGTATGCAGCAGATGGATTCATGAAGAAGTAAACGCTGGCTTTTTGCAGCTAATAACAAATCATGAGAACGGAGAGATCCTTTATATCGGGGAACAGGAGCATATACGTTGTGTCAGAAGGATTTATGACCATTCAGGTATCCGGTTTGCAGCCATCCGTAAAACTGTACCGATAGAAAAAGCGGATTTATATGACAACACTGCTTATTATATAAAACTCCTGCATGACATTCTCATAACCTACAGACCGGAAAAGCTGCTGATTCTTTGCGGATACCGTCCATGCATTCTGGCAGCAGAAATCGTTTCTTTCCGATACCGGCACATAAATGTTTATTTTGTCCTGCATGGCATGATAGAAGAAGGAAAAGGCCGCAGGGAATCTTACCGGAAGCTATTCTGGTACAGCAGGTTTTGTAAAAAGCTTCGTTTTATATCCTACAGTCCATACTGCACCGGAAATTACTGGGGAACATCCAAAGATAAATTTATATTTCTTCATCACCCTTATATACATAGGAACCAGAAAGTATTATCCCGGAAAGAAAAAAAGGCGGATACTAAAATTATCATAGGTATTATCGGTGCATGTGCAAATCAGAAAGCGATCAGACTGATCTCGATGTTAAACCGTAATCATGAAAATGGGGAATATGAATTTTGGGTTGCTTCTAAGTTCGGGAAAAAATTTGCGGCATTGCCAAATGTGAAGGTTCTGAATCTGGAATTTGAAAGAAAAAAGATGGAGGCTCTCATGCAAAAAATGGACTATCTGCTGCTGCCATACGGACGCAGCGAGTATACGGTGTCTGCATCCGGTGTGCTCTGGGATGCCATAGAAAACAGGCTTCCCTGCCTGATGCTGGACAGCAGCTATTTAACATATTATATGACCTATCACATAGGTTATCAGGCAGACAGTGTGGAAAAGCTGTGCAATATCATCTGTGATGAGCTTTTGCAGGGAAAACGCGCACCCGCTGCATTTTTTGTTCATTTAGATAAGCTGGAACAGGAAAGAGATGAGACTGTCAGTGCCATACTGCATGAAATACGATGTTCAGGGAACATCCGACAGATATACAGGAGTAAGCAGCAGGTATGATCAGGAAAAATAAAATCGTATATCTCCCGTATCCAGTGCGGGGGAATAAAATCAATGCATACCTTACCAATATGGTGGGAATATTACAGGATAAGTATCTGGTAACCGGCTCGCTGGCAGAACCGGCAGATTTCCTGCAGATGCTGCAGACAAAAGCGGTGTTCTTAAACTGGTTCGAAAACCTTGATCCGCTGTCTTCCAGAATCAAGCTTCAATTGATGTTATATAAGCTGTCCGGAGCCAGGATTATCTGGGTATTCCATAATAAATACCCGCATGATACAAACCCTCACAAAAGAAATGCCCAGATCCGGAATATGCAGTGGCTTGCCGGCCATAGCAGCCGTATTCTGCTTCATTCAAAAAGCAGCAGAAAATATATTCCAAATCACTCCCGAAACAGCAAAAAGGCATATTATATCCCTCACATACTATATGAGCGCCGAAATGAAGCCGCGGATCCGGATACGATCCGAAAACAATACCATATCACAGAAGATGATTTTGTATTCACAATATTTGGCGTTGTCAGTCCATATAAGAATATCGAAAGCGGGATCGAAGCATTTCAGAAACTACACCTGAAAAACGCAAAACTGCTCATTGCCGGCGCCCCGTCAGACAATGCGTATGCAGAAAAAATCAAAAAAAAGTGTCAGGGAAATCCGGATATTCTGTTGGATCTGCATTATATTCCGGATACAGTGTTAGACAATCTGATCACGGCCTCGGATGTGATTGTGATGCCTTATCATGAAGGCAGCAGCATGAACTCCGGCGTTATGATTCAGTCATTTTCCATAGGGAAACCAGTGATCACGCCGGATATCTGTATGGCAAGGGACATGGCATCCGAAAAATTTATGTATCGCTACAGACATTCTTCCCTCGAAAAAGTTATGCTGAAAGCCTACCGGAATGGAAAACAGCTTAACAGGCAGATGGGGGAACGGGCAAGAGCGTATGTATGCAAAAGGAACAACAGGGAACTGGTAAAAAAGCAGCTTTATAAGATGCTTGAAACATAAAATATCTATTTTAGAAAGGAAGTAAGAACATGAAAAAAGGAATCATCGGAGCACTGTCATTGCTGGCAGGAGGAGCAGTCGGAGCAATTGGAGCAGGCAAAGCTGCGGGAACAAAAATCAACGAAAGACAGCAGATGGCTGACAAGCATCTGGCATTGTTCCTTATGATGAACCAGTGGGTCAAGGTGAAACAGGAAGGGAAGAAACTTGCCTCGTATTTTGAGAAAAACGGCTATCAGAAAATAGCCATTTATGGAATGAGCTATGCAGGAGAGACACTGGTAGCAGAGCTGCAGGACAGTGGTGTGCAGGTTGCTTATGGCATTGATCAGAAAGCAAATTCTATTTATGCGGATGTAGATGTTGTAACAATGGAAGATACCTTAAAGGAAGTAGATGCTGTTGTAGTCACTGCAATTACCTTTTTTGATGAGATTGAGGATAAACTCTTAGAAAAACTGGATTGTCCGATTATTTCGCTGGAAGATATTTTATATGAGGTATAACAAGCTGGTTTCCGTAATTATGCCTGTATACAACAGGGAAAATACCATAAAAAGGGCTATCGGCAGTGTATTACGCCAGAAATATCCGGAATTGGAAATCATTGTAGTGGATGACGGTTCCACAGATCATACGGTAAAAAATATAAGGCAGTATGGGGATCCGAGAATAAATCTGATATGCCGGAATCATGGCGGTGCCAATAAAGCCAGAAACATAGGAATTCGCCATGCAAAAGGCGCCTATATCGCATTTCAGGACAGTGATGACGAATGGCTCCCCGAAAAGCTGGATATCCAGATCAGGTATATGGAAGAATATGGATATCCGGTTTGCTACTGTCCGTACCGTCTGTATGAAAATCATTCCACATGCATCGTGCCGTCGGACTATTCTGACAGAACAAAATACCAGGAAGGACTCCGTCAGGTACTTGCATCCCATAATGCTGTCAGCACCCAGACATTAATCCTAAAACGTGAAGTGCTTTCGGAACTGGGAAACACATATTTTGATGAACAGATGCCGCGCTGGCAGGATTATGAGTTTATCATAAGAACCATCCAATCCTCGCCAGTCGGATATGTGGATATCCCTCTTGTAAACGTATTCCGCTCAGATGTGAGCATATCAACGGACAATAGAGCACTGTACCAGGCGGCTGCGCTGCTGATAAAAAAACATACGACTTTTCTGGATATCAGACGTTTTCTGGAGGAGTTTATCAGTACTTATGATCCTGCGGCAGATGCTGGGGAACATCTGATCAACGGGCTGAATCTGATCCAGGAGGCACTGAAAGAGGTCGGTTCTGACAGCGCTGTCAATATCAAGGACATGCTGATCACTTATATGACCAGACAGAAAGCAATTCAGGACGCTGTTGACAGAAAAGAATGCATGTTTCACATGGATCACCTTCAGAACCGGAAATTTTTTATCTATGGGGCAGGGAAAGCAGGACAGGAAGTATATCAGAGATTAAAATCAAAAGGATTATATCCCAAATGCTTTATCGTGACCAGACGTGGGGAACAGGAATCTGTTGACGGCATCCCGGTCATCCCCCTAAATGAAGTGCATGTAAAGGAAACCATAAAAAAAGATACTACGGTCATTATAGCTATATCCAGTAAATATCAGGCTGAACTGAAAGAGAACCTGATGGATCGGGGTTATCAATCGTTTTTTGTATATCACGGGACAGTATGAGAGCAGCGGGAGGCGCCATGCAGAATGTGTATGATATTTTTATGGAAAAAGAATTGTTGTTTATCATGCCGGAGGACAAAGAACAGCCGGTCCCCGCAAAAATAACGTCAGCATCAGCGGTGTTTGTACATCTTTATTATGAGGATTCCTGGGAGCGTTTTTCCGGCTATATAGGGAATATCCCCAGTGGAATAAATGTATTTATATGCTCTTCGAATCCCCGCCTTTTACAGACTATAGAAAATGCTCCTTTGAAAAATACAAATGTAACTTTGCTTGGAAAGGAAAACCGTGGACGGGACATCAGCGCACTGCTCATAACTTTCCGGAAAATCATGCTCCGCTATGAATATATATGCTTTATCCACGATAAAAAAGCAAGCTTTGACTATCTTGAAGAGGATGCCGCGGTCTGGATCCGGAATATGTGGGAGAATACGCTTGCAAGTACCGGTTATATTTGTCAGACGCTTGCCCTGCTGCATGAAAAGAAAGAAATCGGGCTGTTAGTCCCGCCGGAGCCATTGGGAAAACATTTTAACGACTGGTATACAAACGGCTGGAAGAAAAACTATGAAAATACTGTCGGACTTGCGTCTGAACTGGGAATTGACGGGGATCTGTCGCGCGACAAAACGCCGATGGCGATCGGGACGGTGTTCTGGGGAAGGACAGATGCCATAAAGAAGCTTCTCCAAAAGGAATGGGACTATCAGGAGTTTCCTGCAGAACCGCTCCCACTTGATGGAGCTTTGAACCATGCAATCGAAAGGCTCCTGCCATTTGCAGCGCAGGACGCCGGGTATGACACAGGCGTCATCATGAGCCAGTCATATGCTGCATGGATGCTCCTGCATTTAAAAGAATATATGCAGCATACCTATGAGTTTCTGGGCGAAAAAATGCTGATTCATTTTGAACACCAGCTTCACACATATGATGAATTGCAAAACACGATACAACGCTATTTTCAGGAGTTTGAAAAAGTATACATATACGGCGCCGGGGCATGGGGATCTGAATTTTTAAAAAATCTGCGCTTTTGGGGATATGATCCAGACGGCTTTCTTGTTTCAGATGGACATAAAAACAGCAGCATAGTTGATGGGATCCGTGTGTACGAACTTAGTGAGGTACCAGCTGATGGGAAGTGCGCTGTGTTTATCGCTGTAAATTATGATATCCAGAAAGAAATCGAAGAAATGCTGTTGCAAAAGGGGCTGAATGAATATTATAAGCTTTCAGTTTTTTAGTAGGTGATAATTAAATGAAAAAATATATTATATTTGGAGCTGGAATGTATGGAAGAAAAGCATTTGCAGAGTACGGATCAGAACAGGTAGCAGGATTTATAGATAACAGCCCGCAGAAGCAGGGAACATTTCTTTTTGGGAAACCCGTGATGCGCGTAGAGGACATTCCTGCAAAAAAAGAAAATTACCATATCGTGATTGCGAGCCTGTATGCGGTAAGCATGGCAAAACAGCTGGAAGAACTGGGGATCAGAGACTATTCCGTCTATGCAGAACATCTCCATCGTTTCATGGATACAGATGAACTAATATTCAGTCAGTATGAAATCATGCCAGAAGCCGGGACTGAGCAGGAATGGAATCATAGCGAGCGGTTAAAGTACATGAGGCAGGCTGTTTATGATGAAGCGGAAAAATTATATCATAATCAGCCGCTCTTTGACAATATTGAAGTGGAAACACTCAACCGCTGCAATGGCAGCTGTTCGTTTTGCCCTGTAAACCGCAACGTGGATCCGCGTGAAAAGAAGATCATGACCAAAGAACTTTTTGAACGCATCGTGCTCCAGCTGGAGGAAATCCATTATTCTGGGCGATTTACCACTTATTCCAATAATGAGCCGCTGCTGGATGAGCGGATCGTAGAGTTCAACCGGTATGCAAGGATGCATCTGCCAGACGCGAGGATGCATCTGTTTACAAATGGAACCCTGCTGACACTGGATAAGTTTATTGCCTTAACCGATGTGCTGGACGAACTGATCATAGACAATTACCATCCGGAACTCAAACTCATAAAACCATGCGAGCAAATCCGCGAATACTGCGAGAAGCATCCTAATCTGAAAAAGAAAGTAACAATATCGTTACGAAAACCACAAGAGATCCTGACATCCAGAGGCGGAACGGCCCCGAACAGAAAAGAGCTTGTGGAATATAAAAAAGACAGATGCGTACTGCCCTTTAAGCAAATGATCATCCGGCCGGATGGGAAAGTTTCCCTATGCTGCAATGATGCACTGGGACGTTTTACGTTTGGAGATGCGGCCAGTGAGAAACTGGTGGATATCTGGTACGGTCCAAAGTTCCAGATGGTCCGTAAGTGCCTGTATGAAGGACGTGAAAACTGGGGAAACTGCAAAAACTGTGATACATTTATGATTGGATAGGAAGGGGCAGAATGCTATGATAAGTGTAGTTGTACCGGTATATAATGTAGAAGATTATCTGGAGCAGTGTATAGAAAGCATTGCCGGACAGACATATACAGAGATCGAAATCATACTGGTTGATGACGGATCAACAGACAGAAGCAGTAATATCTGTGATGCATATGCCCATATAGATCGCAGGATCCATGTTATGCATAAAAAAAATGGCGGCAGCACAAGCGCAAGAAAAGCAGGAATCCGGTGCTGCCGCGGTGAATATGTCTCGTTTGTAGATGCAGATGACTGGATCGAGCCGGATATGTTCCGTATAATGCTTGACCAGGGCGCTGGAAGCAATATCATGGTATTTGCAGCTTATGAGGAATCTGCCGTCTGTCAGAAGATCAAAGGCAGTTCTGTTGCAGAGGGTCTTTATGAAGGCAGCAGCCTAATGAAACTATATGGCAGTATGATGATGAACGGGGATTTTTATGTGCATGGGATTCCGACAAACTTATGGGGAAAGCTGTTCCGCCGGGAAATCATCGAAAAAATACAGCTGGGCATTCCGGACCAGATTACTTATGGAGAAGATGCAGCGTGTGTATACCCGTGTCTCTTAAACGCCCAATCTGTATATGTGTCAAATATTCCGCTGTACCATTACCGCATCCGTCAGGGATCGATTGTACACGGCGGCTGTATTGGAATCGATAACTTCAGATATCTGTATGCAGGTTTAAAAAAATCTTTCCGTTTGCACGGGCAGCATGTCCTTCTGGAGCAGCAATTAAACTATTTTATATGGCAAGCACTGCTTCTGAAAGAATATGATATCATCCCTTCACCAGTACCGCTGTTTCCGTTTCCAAAAGTAGAAGCCGGAATGAAGATTGCCATTTATGGAGCAGGACTTTTTGGACAGACTGTCAGACAGTACTGCCTGAATTCCGGTATCGTATCTGTATGCGGATGGTTCGACAGGGACTATCAGGGATACATACAGCAGGGACTCCCTGTAGATGACCCTGCAGCAGCTTTGGATACTGATTTTGATATCATGGTGATCGCTATTCTGAATATGGCTGTTGTCAGGCAGATTCAGGAATCATATACACAATCTGGTATATCTGACCTGAAAATTGATTCTGTAAGTCTGGCAGTACTGGACCATACAGCACTGCCTTTTCATGATAAAGATCAGGAGGAAAGCACATGTATCTGAAAGCAGGTACTTTTTCTGAAATGGCGGCTAACATAAAGAAAAATAAAAGCAGGATCGCCCTGTTTGGTGCAGGCGTGATCGGAACAAGCACTGCCTCTGCGATCCTGAATGCCTATGGTCTGACGGATTATGCAGTATGCTATATAGATAACGATACCGCAAAGCAAAATATGACTATAAATATAGATCGAAAAGCCATCAGGATATGCACGCCAGACGTTCTCTATACATTGGGTCAAAACACTGTAATCCTCATGAATGCCAGCAGATACGCAGACATCTTAAACCAACTTGAGCAGATGGAATGCACGAAAAATATGACCTGTTATATGATACCCATGATGTGCATTTCTAATTTCCACAGCGAAGGCGGGCAGGGAGTCATAAAAACGAGTACCGCTCCTGTTATTCCCCGAAAGATCCATTATATGTGGCTTGGCGGCGGGGAAATACCTGAAAAAATACAATATTGTATAGATAGCTGGAAAAAATACTGCCCGGACTATAAGATCATACGCTGGGATGAGACAAACTATGATGTGGAAAAGTGCCTGTATATGAAACAGGCATACCAGCATAAAAAATATGGTTATGTTCCGGATTATGCAAGGATCGACATCCTGTATCATCATGGGGGCATCTATATGGATACGGATGTCGAACTGCTCCGAAATCTGGATCGTTTTCTTTATCAGGAAGCATTTACAAGCGTAGAAAAATGGCAAGTTGTCAACTTTGGAGGCTGCAGCGGCGCGATGGCAGGACATCCATCCCTAAAGCCTTTCCTGCAGGTATGGGAGCAGCGAAAGTTTATCAGGGAGGATGGATCAGAAGACATCCTTTCAAGCGGATATGTGGATACAAGAGTTGCTCTCGATCATGGGTATGTTTTAAATGGGAAAAACCAGTCAATTCTGGGCATGAATATCTATACATACGATTATTTTCATCCATACGACTATATGTCTGGGAAGACTGAAATGACTGATGATACTTATGCCATCCACCATTTTAATGGCGGATGGCTGGATCAGCACGCGCAGAATGTCAGACGTCAGACACAGGTGCAGTTCAACAGCCTGTATCAGAGGATTCAGTCCGGATCAGACTATTACGATAATGTAACCGTAATCTGATCCAATTCTCAGACATGTGAATTCATCAGCATCCCAAGCATAACCGCCAGCCGCATACAGCCCGTTCACCATCATGCAGACCTTTTTACATTTGCCCAGAGAAAAACCTCTGGGCTTATCCGGGAACTACACGCGGAACGGAAGAATGGGCCGAAACCTATAAAATCCGTGTAAATGTTGAAAAATCCATCAACCATTTTAAAGACAGCTTTAGTGCAGCCGGCCGCAAAACACAAAACGAAAAAACCATACATTCTGACCTGCTGCTGGCTGGGATTGTGCAGCTTATAACGGCAATTGTTGCGGACAAGATACATAAACACCAGTATATCCGCAGCTTAAAACCACTCGTTGCGTAAATACCCCAAACAAATAAAACTATGATCAGGGTTCAAGCTCATCTAACATCCGAAGTTCCTGATCTGCTTCGTTATCTTGATAAGCAAAGCATAGCAGATTCCTTTCTTCATCTATGACAGACAATATTGGTTCAATTCCAAAACTTGGGGATCCTTATCACCTGCGACTGTGGCGGGAGCAACCGGTCAAGGGGCCAGCAGTGAAAAGAACAGCTGGCAAAGCTCTCACAGCTGACAGGTCTGGAAATATATGTGTCACATTTTCCGACGGGGTGTTCCAAATGAAACAAGGTGAAACACAGGCTTTTTTCCTATATATCAAAAAGCTGGCAGGGCCGTCCGCTGATGGATATTGAAACCTGTGTAAATCTGATCTCTAATACAACTACAGAAACAGGATTAAAAGTCATCTGTAAGGTAGACAACCACAAATATGCACTTAATAAAAAGCTGTACACGAAAAAAGAATTTGAAGCGTTTCCACTAAAACCAAATGGTAACAACACACCTCGTATCTGTCCAGATATAAACCATGTTCATTACCACAGTAACACTCTCCGCCAGCAGTTTCTATTTTGTTTAAAATCTTTATCATTTTCTTTAAATTCTTGTTGCTCACCATTTTGCCTGACCTATAATTACTCTGGTTGCCTGTCACAGAAT
>CAOKJJ010000002.1 GCA_948468465.1 uncultured Eubacterium sp.
GATGCGCATGCCAATCCTGCCATAATCTATCTCTTTCATAATGCCTCCATTTGCTGTTTGTGCTGCCATATGCCGCAGCTGCAAAACATAACATTCTCTTATAAAATGTTATGTTTTCCGTGTGTAATTATATGTCCCAAAACCCGCATAAAATAAGGAAAAACCAGCATTTTGGGATTTATGGGGATGCCCGGAAAACAAAAAATGTGAAGCAGCAGGCCGCAGCGGAAACAACGTATTTTGTTTTTGGATTTGTCGAAATTTTTGGCTATTTTTGCCAGGTTTTGCGCTGCTGTCTTTGTCAAAATCAGCGAATAGTGCCAATTTTTTCATTAGTATTGCAAAAAAAAAGAAATTGGTATAGAATATAAAAAGATAACAATTTATAAGATAATGTTATCTTTAAGAAGCTTATGTATTTGTAATTCATTCTATCAGGGTTTGTATTTTTTCAGATCATCTTTAGATCCTATATAGGTCATATTGAAATTTTCCAAATAACAGCAGGCAGAGAAATCGTTCCGTAACAGTTCAGGTAGGTCTGCGCATTTACTGCGCAGACCGTATGATAATGTAGTGGCTGCAGGCATCCGGCCCATCGCGAAGCGATTTTTAATGGCTGGATGCGTAACAGTTCAAGGGTTATCTGAACTGTTACATCGTTCTTGATTTCCATGCCTGCTATTTTACATAACTTCTTGATTTACCTTTTCTCTGCCGCTCTAAGCAAGCTCTGCGATCCTTGATACTCCAACATATATTTCAGAAATCTTATACCATGTTCTGAAATCCACATCCCCGGTAACCGGCAGTCCAAAAACAGACTGGAACTGTTCTACCGCTTCCTGTGTCCTTGGACCGTAAATACCATCTGCCGTAATTGTCGGCAGTGCAGGGTACGCTCTTGCGATACGATTAAGCTGCTCCTGCATCTGGCGGACTTTGCTGCCGGTAGATCCTATCGTCAGTACTACGCCCGGCCAGGAGGACGGAATGCCTGAGATCTCTTCTGCGGTATTGATATACATGTTGCTGCCGTAGTAATAGCGAAGGATTTCGATCGCAGAATATCCCTGATCTGCTCCTGTCAGACACGGACTAAAATAATTTCCTTTTTCAAACATGCTCTGGACTTCGTATTCTGATCATGATATACTAAATCTACATTACTGTTCACACCTGCGGTGCTCACAGTAACAAATCTACAAAAACCTGTGTTCTGTTACTCAGGAGGTGATCATATGCCAAGTGCAGCAGATATTATCAAAGATTCTGTAAATGAATTTTCCAGACTGCAAAATTGGATGTTATCTGTTAAAGCCAAAAATGATATGGAAACTTATGAATCCATGCACGACAGATATATCGAATTAAAAGTAACACTAACAAGCTTAGGCGTAAATCTTGCAGAATTGGACAAGATCAAAGACTAGTGGAGGTGAAAAAAATGCCAAACACATTAGAGGTCGCAAGAGATGCGATTGAACAATTTCAAAAAGTTCAGAAACATATGTTAATCGCAAAAAAAGAAAACGCAGCAGAAACATATGAAAGTTTAAAGGAGGACTACTTGTCATTGAAAGCCATTTTAAATGTTGCAGGCGTTAATCTTACTGATATTGACAGAATTAAAGAATAAAATCTGGATCGGGAAGTAATTAGGGTGCAAATTTTCTTAGCACCCTTTTTATAATCTCATACAGTGCTGTGCTAGAGCGTGTTTGAAAAATCATTCCCGCGATCTGCACTCCCCACTTTGCGGATAATTCATCCCAAATTTAATCAACATAGCCCGCTATGCCTCATAAATTTGGGATAAATTCTCCACAAAGTGTGAAGCACATCTCACGGAAAGCATTTTTCAAACACGCTCTAAGGAACTGGCGATAAATAACTCATGTATCTGACTTGTCTAAATCTTCGCCAGTTCCTAATGGTGGAAAAATTGACAGCTGACAGCACCTTCATCCCGATAATCCCAGACAATCTGCACTCTTTTCCCCGGATAAACAATCACGGCCTGAAGAATATCCGCCGTCATATCTTCTGATAATTTTTCTATTTCCGCAAATTTATCTTCCCTCTTTTCATTCATACTGCCATGATCCATTGTCATTTCCAGTTCCAGTTTTTCTATCTGAGCCGAAACATCCCTGCATTTTTCCAGTGCAGCCCTTTTAAGCCTGAGATAGCCTTCCTTTTCCAATTCCCCAAAAGCAAACTTTTCATACAGCTCCCGCATATGGCTTTCCAGGCTGTTACGGGATTGTTTCAGCATACAAAGCTTTTTCCTGAAATCATTTTTCTTTAAAACATCTTGGTTCGCTATTTGACAACGCTGCCTCTCCTCCCATACCCGACTGATATCTACCGCATATTTCACCTGTTCCCGGATATTTTTCGCAACGATCTCCAATAAATCTGCCTGTGGAATGCGCTCCTGCGGGCAGGCATAGGCATCCGTCATACTGGATGTCATACAAGTATAGTATGGCTTTTTCCTGCTGCCGACACACGTCATGCATCGCCCGCATATCCCGCACCGCACTTTTTTATACAGCAGATGTTCCGTCTTTCGGACTGCACCGCGCTGTGCATATGCACGCAGCTTCTGCTGTGCCTGATCAAATTCTGCCTTGGAAATAATGCCCTCATGGGCATGTTCAACTGTAATCCATTCCGCCTTATTTACCTTCACCTGACGGATATTTCCTGCTCCCTCACGCTTTTTCCTGCCAAATACTGCTTTTCCGGTATAACGCTCATCCCGCAGTATTTTTATGACTGTTTCCGGCGTCCAGAAGTTATCTTCCCGTATGCAGTTCCAGACCGTGCGGCCGCATCCGTTCATTCGTTTGTACTGCATAGGCGTCAGAATGTGTCTTTGATTCATCTCACGGGCAATCTGCAGTGTGGACATCCCGTCTGCCGCCATGCAAAAAATGATGCGGACATTTCCAGCCGCATCCGGATCCGGTATGATACGGTTTTTGTGGTCTGCGTCTTTTACATATCCATAAGGCGCAAAGGCCGCTGCATATTTTCCCTGCTGCGCCTGAAAACGCAACGCGTTTTTTACTTTATCAGATATATCACGGCTGTAAATATCATGAAGCAGCGTTTGAAATGCTATCTCAAGACTTTCCGCTGACGCCGCGTTCCAACTATCAAAACTGTCATTTACCGCAATAAAACGAACACCTAAAAACGGAAACACCCGTGAAATGTAATTTCCGACTTCCAGATAATTGCGCCCAAATCTAGATAAATCTTTTACCACTATACACTGAATCCGTCCCTCTTTTACCTGCTTTAACATTTCCATGACCGCAGGCCGCTTAAAATTTCTGCCGCTCCATCCATCATCGCAAAATTCTGCAATCTGTGCATGCTTAAATTCAGGCTGTTTACTAATAAAATCCGAAATAAGATTCCTCTGGTTTGCGATACTGTCCGACTCTGTTTTCTCAACTTGTTTCAAATCCTGGTCCTCATATGAAATACGCAGATAGCGTGCAATTGTCAGAAAACATCCCTCTTTTCCTTCAAAAAATGCTTTTCAATAATACTTTTCAATAATGCTTTTTTTCTCTGCAGAAATTTTTTGCACAGCCTGAAATACTTCTTCTGTTATGATCGGAGCATGCGTATTCCGTACAATCGTCCATTCGGATGCAGGAAGCATTTTCTGCCTTTTGCCTTCATAAAAAGATGCTCTTTTGCGTCCCTGTACCATATGCCCCAAATATACCTGATTGCTTAAAATCTTCCTTATCGTCTGCGCCTGCCATAAGACATCCGCATAACGCTCACATGCTGTAAACCCTTTCAAATAACGGTAATGTGACGGCGAAGGAATCCCTTTCTGATTGAAGCTGTCCGCAATGTCCCGACAGCTCCTGCCCATCCGGCGCATTTCAAAGATTTCCCGTACAATCGGCGCTGTTTCCTCATCCGGTTCTATCCGGCGCGAATCAAACGCGCACTTTCGGTAGCCATATGCCGCCCATGCACCGGTAAATTCTCCCCTTTGCTGCCGGGCCACATACGATGCGCCGACTTTTTTTGAAATATCCCTGCTGTACATTTCATTCATTATATTTTTTAATGGAATCATGTACTCATCACTGATGCGCTCTGCCTTCAGTGAATCAAAATGATCCGTCACCGACAAAAAACGAATGCCTAAAAAAGGAAAAACCCGTTCCAGATAATTACCCGTTTCAAGGTAATTACGTCCGAAACGCGAAAGATCTTTCACAACAATGCAGTCTATCCTGCCTGCTCTTACATCTTTCATAAGTCTTTCAAACTCCGGCCGTTCAAAATGAATTCCCGTCTGCCCGTTATCGCAGTATATTCCGCAAAGCTCCATATCTTCCTGCTGTTCAATAAACCCGCGGATCAGTTCTTTTTGATTTTCTATCGTATCCGAGCCCTTTTTTTTACTGTCTTCAATGGAAAGCCTTGCATAACCGCCTGCATGGTACATGCGCTTTTTTTCCGTTTGTGCCTGTGTTTCTATACCTGCAGACAGCTGCAGCGGATTTACCTTCCGCTTTGTCCTTGCCATGATACCGCCTCCCCCTTCAGATCTTTTTACTGTCCACAGTCCCATATCATTTACTTAAACTTTTCACAGTCAGACACTACTCCCAAAACGCATCCCTCCAATTGAACACAATTTCCAAACGCTTATTACAGCATACAAATATTCTTTTAACAAGTGACGCAACCAAAGTCCGGTCAAGTTCTGTGATATCCCATTCGCCTCCCTCTCTGCTGGCTGCAATTGCCTGTTCCATTTCCTCACGAATATGATCCGCCTGCTCCTCTGTCTCTGCTAAATGCGCGGTATAATCCCGTTTCAGCGTCACATATTCTTCTTGGCTGATCACCCCATCCGACAGGCTTTCAAAAAGTGAATGCAGCAGATGACGGTATCTTTCCGCTTCTTCTCTCTTTTTCTCCAAACGGTCTTTATATTTGCTGACGCCTGCCTCACGCTGCCTCGCTTCTTCCGCCATCCGCTGTAATCCGCAAATTCCTATCATATTTTGTATCTGTTTGCTTAGCGAAACAAACACCATGTTCTCCAGCACGCTGTCCCGTATACTGTGAGCAGAACATTTTTTCTCATTTTTATGTGCTGCACAGACATAATAAACGTATTTCTTTTTTTTAGACGGTACTGTTTTGCGTATCATAGACGCCCCGCATTCCCCGCAGTATACAATGCCTGAAAACAGTTCTGCCCTGCTGCTGCCCGGACTTGTGCGTGTGTCTCGTGCGAGCACCTGCTGTACAATCGAAAAATCATTCGGCGAAATAATCGCTTCATGTGCACCTGGCACAATATCCCATTCCGCGCGCGGTTTCACGATGCGGCGCTTTACTTTATAGCTGGGCGTCGTATTCTTACCCTGCGCAAGCATGCCCGTGTACACCTCATTTTTCAGTATCCGCAAAACCGCAGCCGCATTCCAGCAGGAATGCGCATGTGTACAAAACGGAGTGGAAAACCGCATCCCCAGCGATTTTTTATAATCCATCGGCGCCAGAATCCCATTTTCATTCAAACGGTCTGCAATGTCTCCGGCGCTTATGCCGTCCATTTTCCAGCGAAAAATATCCCTCACCACCTCCGCGGCATATACATCCGCAACCAGATGATTTTTATTTTCCGGATCTTTTAAATACCCGTATACAGCAAAAGCTCCGGTAAAGTCACCCCGCCTTCGCTTGATCTCCAGCTGGCTTCGTATTTTTACGGAAGTATCCCTGCAGTACGCCTCATTGATCAGATTTTTAAAAGGGATCATCAGGCTGTCTGCTTCTTTATTGCTGTTTAGGCTGTCATAGCCGTCATTGATTGCGATAAATCGCACGCCCAGAAACGGGAATATTCGTTCGATATACTCTCCCGCATCCAGATAGTTTCTGCCAAAGCGAGACAAATCCTTTACTACGATGCAGTCTATCTTCCCTGCCTTTACATCCGTCATCATTTCCTGAAAAGCGGGACGTTCAAAGCTGGATCCGGAAAAACCGTCGTCCACTCTCATCCCGCATTCCATAAGCTCCGGATGACGGTGAAAATAATCGCGAATCAGCTCCTTCTGCCCCGTAACGCTGTTGCTTTCCTCCCGGTCGGCATCTTCATGCGACAGACGTACATAGCCGCAGGCATTCCATGACTTTTTGCTTTTTACCGCACTGCTCAGCATTTTGCCCGCATGTAAGAAATCATTCTTTCTTCCAGTGTCGTATCCGTATCCGCAAAACTTACTTTTACTACATACGCACCGTGACGATAACAGTATGGATTGCCGATCTGACTGATAAAATCTATCATACGCTCCTTTTTCGAAAGCTCTGCGTTCACAGTTACCTCCTGTATATCTTTTAATTCACCGAGTTCTGCCGTTCTTAAGTCTGCCGCCTGCATCCTTTTGATATCTTCTGGTGTAATTGCCTGTACATCCATAGAAATCAGAAATCCTCTGCGCTTTTTTTCATTCTATGTATGTTCTGCCTGTACACATGACATCAAAATCAAAAAATCTTATTTTTCTGCCAGCATGACCCTGCACCTCTTTTTATAACATGCAATGCCATATTTGATAATCTTCTCTATTCCGTCGTCTTCCAGGTCATCTTCATATCTCGTATGCTCGATCTGCTTTAATGCCTCCTTACATGCCGCGTCCAGATTTCCGTCATGCGCATATTTCACTTCTATAATAATCCCCATGTCTCCAGTATCCGGTTCCACAAGAATATCCGCATATCCTTCGCCCATTTCCCTGTTGGAGGAAATTCCCCACCGCGTTTTCACGCCCAATATTCCAAGCAACACTCCATGATAAAAGTTTTCTTTCATATCTTTTCTTACGGCCGTATCACGGATGCTGATCGTTTTGCGCAGATACTGCGTAAAAATCCTCTCCACCTGTTCCGCATCTTCCTGCTGCATCGCGTCACAGAAACGGTTCAGCATATCCCCGTCTTCCCGGACATTTTCTCTAAACAATTCCATAATCTGCGTTACAAAAATATCCCGGATCTCCAGATTTGGAATGGCCAGCTTCATCCGCTTTCCCTCCGCCTTTCCCCGCTGCGTCAGATATCCGGTTGTAAAAAGCAGGCTCCAGATATTGTCTATCGTTTCATAAATCTCTTCATACGTCAGTTCCTGATGGATTTCCTTTACAATGATCTCACCCGCCACCAGGCTCTCAATCTCCTTCTTTGTCGTGGCATTTGCAGATTCCCGGATAAAACGTTTCACTGCGTCGTTGCTGCTGGTGTTGATCCAGTAATTCTCTGGCTGTGCCTCCTTATTGTCCAATAAAGAATCACAGTAATTTAAAACATCCCACGGGCAATAAATATCCATATTTCCAAACTGATATCCATCGTACCACTTCTTTGCTACATGATAACTATCCAGATATCCATAATACTCTAACAACGACTTTACTTCTGTATCGGTAAATCCAAAATACTCACTGAACCTTTCTCCTGTAACAGAACATACTTTCAAATTATTCAGTCCGGTAAAAATACTCTCCTTTGAAATCCTAAGACACCCTGTCAGTACTGCAAGTTTCAGGCTTCTGTTTGTCTTTAACGCCTCTCCAAGCAGATTACGGATCAGCGAAATCATCTGATCATAGTATCCATTCGCATGAGCCTTCGCCAACGGAACGTCATATTCGTCAATCAGTAAAACAGCCTTTGTATGATGATGCTTTTCCAGCATTTCTGACAATATTTTCAGACTGCCGCAAAACGCAGACTCGTCCATGCTGCTGTCCAAAAGTTTTTGATATTCCATCTTGTCATTGTCACTTAGCGCATCGCTTTCCAAAAGGTACTGCACGCTTGCTGCCGCCCTTCTTATCTCGTGGGCTCCCATCCGAAACGCCATTTCAAAATTCCGTCCGTCCATCCCTTTCAAAGAAACAAATACGACCGGATATTTGCCCATATATTCCTCACATAACGCAGCCTCTTTTGAAATTTCCAGCCCGTCAAAAATACTTTTATCCCCCTGCAGGGAAAAAAAATTCTCCAGCATGCTCATATTCAGCGATTTTCCGAACCTTCTGGGACGGGTAAACAAATTCACTTCTCCCCAGCTGAAAAGAAGTTCTTTAATAAGTCCTGTTTTATCTATATAGTAAAAATCGTCGGTACGAAGCTTTTCAAAATCGTCGATTCCAATCGGCAGTTTTTTCTTTCTCATCTCCATTTCTTTCCACGCTCCTTCCAGCTTTCTGTTAAGGCTCTGTTATAAAATAAACATTTCCTTGCGCTCCTAAACTCATTATATCAACTGGGCGGTGGGATTGCCATAAAAACTTTTTAATCTGCGCCATGCCCGTCTATGGCTTGAAGCGGTACACGGTACATCCGGCCGTCTATGGCAAGTATAACCGCATAGTCCTTGTTTTCTTCCTGTTCTATTTCAGCAAAAACCGCAGAATATTTCCCATCAAACACATCTGTCCTGCCGGGAGCTTTTTCCTGTATAACATCATAATAGGCATATTCATCCGTATCATGATCATACAATTCCACATACACTTTCTGTTCAAAAGAATTTGTACCCTTTTTATAAATGCTCCCTTTGATCATAAAATTGTCATATGCATACATATTTACGTCGCTGACAATATCCGCACTGTCTGCCTCATGAATCTGTTCCGTATTTAAGCTGATATCTCCGTTGCGCATCATATAAATCTGCGTCAAACCCATATCCGCAATGTGCGATACATAAAAATATCCGCCATAGTTTTCATTTAAATAGGCAGCCGCACGCTGCGCATAGTCATCTGACGTAAATCGCACCTTCTCCAAATCTCCGAGCAGTACATCGCCTAAAAATGTGTTATTATACATCATATATTCATTTTGCGTCATCAGAAAATTTTTAAATTCCCCTGCCTGCAGTCTGTCAAACGGACCGTCTTTTTTATAATAGCCCATATGATTTGTAACATAAAAATGGTCTTCATCCGCATGAACCCATTCTGTCAGCTGCTGCAGATTTGCTTTTTGGCTGCTGCTTACGGTCTGTGAGAGATCTGCATAGCTGCGTTGAATCATCATAAGCATTACAATCGCCACAGCAAAAGAATCATACTTTCGAAGCTCGGCATTTTCTATGTAAATATCTTCCAAAAACTGAATAATCAGAATCATCACGGTCAACCATATACAGACACGAACCTGTGAAAACTGATCATTTCCATGTAAAAAGCAAGCCATATAAGCGGCCATTACAGCAATGCAAATATAAACTGTCCGTCTGCTTTTCTCTTTCGAAGCTGACAGATAAAACAGAAAAAGAAAAATCAGCACTCCATAAAATAACGGCGTATCAAAAAAACGTATCGGATAATTTCTGGTAAATGCCAGTATTTTTTGAAATCCGTGACGGGAACTGTCGGATAACTGCCGGATTTTCAGAAGCGTTTCGAGCGGAACCTGATAGCCCAGTACGACCTCATTTTTTACAAGCATATCATATGTATTTTTTGAAATTCCAAGCGATTCATATTCCGACTGACAGACATAATAATCCGGCCAGCCAAAGTTATCTATATATTGATAATTCTGCATATATGATACATATTCCTGAATCTGCGGGTATCTGCGGATATAAAAATCATGAAAACATTCCATGAAAATACTAACAGCAGCTGCAGATGCAATTACCAGCAGAATAAAACTTCCTCTTTTTTTATTTTCTCCCCGCATAGATTTGTATAATCGGTATCCGCACGGAACAGCCATTATCAGTCCAGCCAGGACAACAGAAAAATCCCACCATAAATATCCTGTTACAAAAAATATAAACACCGCTGCCAGATAACGTCTTCTATGCAGTTTTCCGTCCGCTATCTGATATAACAGAAAATACGCTGCCGCCGCACAGACAGAGCCGGTCTTTGTATAACTGATACGTGCATAGCATTCGTACCCAAGCAAAAACAAAAAAACAAAACATACGATATATCTGCCCCAGTTACGTTTGTCCTGCAAAACAATAAGCGTAATCACCATAAAGCAAATAAAAATACATACATACTGCAGCAATGCATACCATGGAACATGTGGAATGGCCAGGTACAGTTTTTTTATGATATAGCCTGTAACCAAATTGACATATCCGTATCCCGTACCATGATCCGTGTGTGATCCTGCAAAAATATGACACAAAAACTGATCGTTTTGAGAAGCAAAACGCACATCGCAAACCAGCTGATAAAAAATTACGCATGCCGCATTTAATAAAAACACCTTCCAGAAAATCTTTTTATTCCCTGCAGAAAGCTTATCGTTCGCATGTTGTTTTATCATCTTCTTATTCTCCTCCACGCCTCTTTGAAAGAGGAATTCTATAGATTTTATCATCCGCTGTTAAAATAAAGTTCATACGATTAAATTCACCCAGAGATTCCGGCATCGCTATATTGGCATATATATTTGAATATTTTCCGTGATAAATATCATCAAAGCACCTGTATTCTCTTTTTGTCGCCGTATAGTAATGCACCTCATCTGTTTCCGTGTCGATGATTTCAATATAGCAGTCCTGCTCGTATGAATTACTGTTATTGACGAACGCATAACCTTCCACCATAAGATTTGAATCTTCTATATAATATCCCAGATCATGCTCAACCGGACCGCTGCCTTCTGCAAGCTTAGGCAGCTGCAGTTCACCGGCATAACACATATACACATTCGCATAACCTACTTCTTTTACTTTATCCAGCTTCGCGTCTTCGTCATAATGCTCCTGCACATAAGTAAGAAAAATATTTGTAAAGTATCCTTCTATATCATCCGATACAAGAAAATATATGTGGTCTGCATCCAGCATCTCTTTTAACGGATTCGCAACCTGATAGCGGTTTAAAGCCTCCGTGTGACACGGCCACAAATATGTTCCCATACAAAAAACATTCTGAAAATAGTTTTTTGGAATGTTTTCAAACGTATCAAAACACCATTTCAAATAAACAGATTCCCTGCTTGGCAAGAGATACAAATGAGCCTTGTCTGCTGTTATGACATCCATAATTCTTTTGCTTTTCTGTGGACTGGTTGCATGTGACCCTCCATAATCAAAAAATGGTCCTGTGAGCAGCGACACGGAATCCGACAAATACAAAATAAAAGCGAGAGCTATTGCCGGAATCATACCGCGGACAGTCATTCGCTGCATGCTTATCCTCTCTCTTTTCTCTCCAGACATAAAATAAATTAAAAACAAACAGGAAGCATAAATAATTCCTGCATCTATATAAGGCTGCAGTACACGACCTTTCAAAAACAAGTAATAATTTTCCGCGGTCATCAGCGCCATAATCAACAGCAAGCAAAACATCTTGCTTCCTGAAACAGACAAATAAAAAATCATCGACAAAATCAAAAAACAGCCAAATCCAAATCTTTTTATGTACGTTACAGGTATTTCCCGCATAAATGCCCGCATATTTTCTAATCGAAATACTTCCATCAGCAGTCCGCTCTGTTTATCCTGCTTTGCAATGTTTCCAATCTCTTCCAGCATATCTTCCGTTAGTATTTCAGGATCATACAAATCATTATTATAGATCATCGTCAGATCATTTTCAGATATCCCCAATGCAGCGTATTCGTTCGCATGTTGTTCATAATCATATATCGTGTAATCAACCACAGCACTTTTTCGGCTGTTTTGATCATAATAACGATTCCAGTCATCATCCAAAGAATACAAATATGCATTCAGACTTCCGAAAATCTGACTGACGCACAGAACAGCTGCTATTGGCAGCATAATCATGATTATTTTGTTAACATTCAGCCTTTTTTCTTTCCATGCAGCAAGAACTTCTATGATGCAAATTCCTATCATTAATCCTAATACAGAACTTACTGCTGCCCTTCGGTATAAAATTCCTAACGTAATCTGCACAATTCCAACAGCATGAGTCCATGTCTGCTTTGTTTCAAAGACAGCTTTTAACAGAAAAAAAATTCCTGTTGATATGAGTACGAACCCTGTCTTTGTAAATGTTATTTTAGTATAACATTCATATCCAAAAAAGAATTTCAAAAAAATATCCACGAGAAACAAATTTGCATAAAATCCTGAAGTTAAAAAATAATATGTTAATGCTGTAAATGCCCCTAAGACAAAAACAACCTGCAGAACTGTATACCAGGCTATATTGGGAAATATGCCTGCAAGTCCTTTGATCAGGTAGCCTAAGAAAATATGATTATAAACCAAATGTACGTCATTTTCTCCTGACGTACTGCCATATGCTATCTCTCCTAAATAGTAATCATCGCTTTTCTGAGACGGCATAAATAGCAAAAACAAGATACATAAAATAACAAAATTGATTGCAAATGCCTTGCATGCATTGACAAGCTTTATTTGGTTATGCAGACAACACCGCTGCTTTCTTAAGCTATTCATCCTAACATTCCTCCCCATTCCAGTGCTTAAATTTACACGGAACGCCCTTCTTTTAAGCATATAATAGTAGATACATACATATGCTGTACCATATACCAAGTACGATTAACCATTTATCCTTTAGGACAACTTCTACCGGATCACCATCTGAATCTCCCTCAATATCAAAACTATATTTCATTAAAATAACCATTACGATCGGTACCGTCCACACAGTCCCTTGTTCTGGCTGTTCTATCGCCCAAAGCGCGTAAAAGGTATCTGTTAATCCAAGAAACACATACATATTTTTATCCAGAAAATCAAAAGTATAATCAAGCAAAACATCTCTTGTAATTCCTGCTGCCTGCTCTTTCCATTCATTCCTGCGTTTTCCAAGCCCCAGATAAAAAGTAGCCGAAAATATGGTCAGATACAGCCAGCCGGATACTTCTATCTGCGTGACCATCGCTCCGTAAAGCAGTCGCAAAATAAATCCACAAGATAAAATGATAACATCCAGTATCGGCATATTTTTTAACCCCATGCTGTACCAAATATTCAAAATCAGATATCCGAAAAGATACAACGCACCATCACCAGGATTACTGGTAAAATAATTACATCCTAAAGCCAACATAATACAAACAAAGATAAACACACGAGCTGTTTTGAAATTGATTTCACCACAGGCAATTGGTCTGTTCTTTTTTATTGCATGCAATCTGTCTTTCTCCGCATCCTGCAAATCATTAAAAATATATACCGCTGAACAGGCAAAACAGAATGCCAAAAATCCGACTGCCGCCCATCTGATCTTATCTGACTCAAACATTGATTTGCTAAAAAATAATGGCACAAATATAAGTATATTTTTAACATAATGCTTTACTCTCATTAATTTAATATATTTTTTCATCACGCACCTGTCTCACTTTTCATATACATACACAATGTAAGAATATGGAAACGTCTTATCTTCAAATTTTTCACGCAACTGCAATCCTAACTGATCTGCATTTACAATTTCTACTCTTGAAAAAACATACTTTCCTTTTAGCTCTTCAAATACCGCAATGTCTATGTTCAATTCTGCAGCATCCGGCTGTGGTTCCGGCGCATATCCATAAGAAACTGTTGCAGAAAACATATAAGCGCGTCCGCCCCAGTGATCAAAATAATTCCTATTCGTTGGGTCCTTTTCCAACTCTGGTGCAATCAAAGTGCGAAACCTCTCTTTGTATTCCTGTGAATAATTGCTTATATATCCATCTAAAGTAGCGATTCCATTATATTCAAGCACTGCCGGATGCATCCCATATGCTACGGCATACTCTCCATTATAATCAATCGCCTTTTTCACTTTCTGAAACAGCTCCTCCTGATAAAATTGCTCATATGTAAAATTATCTGTCTGTTTACCCGAATTGGCTGCAGTTCGGCTCCTGATATTTAATGAAATATGGTTGTACATGGATGGATAAATAAAAATTACAGCGATCGCACATCCACATAAAAAAAATGAAGCTCTGATATGCTTTTTTTGTGCAATACGAAACAAAATTACGGCAAATGAAAGATACCACAGAAACGGATTAAACCATAAAGTCCTGGCAAACGAGAATCCTGCTAATGGCGGAACAAATCGCTCGACCATTTTTCTGAAAGGTTCATATTTATCAAATCCATACACGCATGCATTACAAAAAATCCACGTGATCAACCAGTTAAATTTGTCTTTTAATATATTTACAGGTTCTTTTTTCCACACATAACTTAAATTCAAATATATAAAGTAGCAAATACAAAACGGAAAAACAAAATATTGGTGCAATACCTGCGAATGATAATGTCCATATCGAAACGCCATGCGAATTGCACCACAAACATTCTTTATGTCTGCATACGATGTAATGAAAGATGTACGAATAGACGACACCTCGGAAAACAGCATCATATAAAACAGCCTGTATTCCGTCGCGGCATATCCAACCGCAAGTGCCGCAAGCGCAAGCAGCATGTTCGCATTTGCTTTCTTTTTTACAATCCAGCTGCATACAAAAAACATAAGGATATAAATACAAATAAAAAATCCAAATAACGAAAATTCTGAAAAAACCGGATATAGGCACAGGCAAATATACCATCTCCAGTCAGACTGCTCCTCCAGACACCATAAAATGCCAAATAAAAAAGGAATAGATGCAAATGAAAATCCCGACGTTGGAAACGTTGGCAATATTCCATACAAAAATCCACATAAAGCCACGAGATTATGATATTGGCAGTATTCTTCTTTCAAAATTACTTTTCCTAAAAAAACACAGCTGCCGACCGAAATTACTATTTTTAACAAAAAACCAGCAACATATGCCTCAAAAACTGGCATCAGCATAAACAGCCAATGATATGCTTTCCATTCCGAACACAAATAATTTCTATCTGTTCCGCCAAGAAACGGCACCTTTGCGTTCTGTGCCCAGAACAAATGATGATCTTTGAGCATTTTCAGCCATGCAATATTTGAATCCAGATTATCATGAACCGGCACATAAACAGACTTTCCATAAAAAGCCACATAAAGCACTGTCACGATGATAAACAATGCAACAAAAAAATAGCTCCAGTTTTGCTTTAATTTGCTCTTCATTCCTGATTTGCTGCTCCTTTTAAAACAGTATATTTCATTTCTGCTATTTTCCAGTCTGATTCATGATCAATATCCTGCACCTCCAGTTCATCCAATATAATAGGCACCACACTGCCTTTCACCAAATTGCCATACGTTAAAAATGACTTCACATTGAAACAATAAAACTGACCAGCATCATGATAAATCGGTTCCAAATCCTGTGAACGTCTGTCTATATTTTGTTCATTAATAAAAGACAAGCATTCATTGCAAATGCGCATTCCTCTCTGTGGAGGAAATGAAAACCTTACAACCGGCATTACTGTATCAGCATTTTCCTGTTTCAAAAGTTCCATTCCAAATTTCAGCTTTTGCGGCGTAATAAAGGGTGCTGTTGGATAAATACAACATGCATGCTCAAAATGCTTTCCCATTTTATCATACTGTCCTATCACTTCTTTCAGTACATCTGCTGTTGTTGCTAAATCATCCGCATTTTCTTTGCTTCTTATAAATGGCACTATAGCGCCTTCTTTTTTTGCAATTTCGCAAATTTGCTCATCATCTGTTGATACCATTACCTCGTCAAATATCTCACTTTCAAGTGCAGCTTTAATGGAATACGTAATGATAGGTTTTCCGCAAAATTCTCTGATATTTTTATATGGAATACGCTTACTTCCTCCCCTTGCAGTAATAATCGCTATTTTATTCATTTATTTCACTCATTTCTTCTTTCATCTATTTACATTTGATCACTTCTGCATCATCCATTTGTATTTCAAAACCTCGTTACACAAAAGCTTTTACACAGGCAATTACCCGATCCTGTTCTTTTTCTGACATCATAGGATACAACGGCAGACTGATCATGCACGCATACAATTTTTCTGCATTGCTGCATTTCACATTCGCATACCCATGCTTTTGATAATATGGATGCCTGTACACAGGCACATAATGCACATTTACGCCGATCCCCCGTTCCCGCAGCTTTATAAACACCTCTTTTCTGTCATGCCTTAAAAATTTAAGGATATATAAGTGCCATCCGCTTTGTGCCTCTTCCATCTGGTATGGCGTTTCCAAATCAGCATCATCCGCAAACGCCTGCTGATAGTTTTCCGCCAGAATACGCCGCCGTTCCAGGAAACCATCCAGTTTTTTCATTTGGCTGATTCCAAGGGCGCACTGGATGTCCGTCATCCGGTAATTGTAGCCTAGCAGCTGCTGTTCGTAATACCATGGGCCTTCCGGACGAAACAGATGTTCTTCCACCCTTGTAATGCCATGGCTGCGAAGCATCAGCAGCTTTTGATGCAATGCTTCGTCGTTTGTCATCACCATGCCGCCCTCTCCGGTAGTAATTGGCTTCACAGGATGAAAGCTGAATGTTGTCATGTCGGAAATGCATCCGATTTTTCTGCCTTTATATACGGCGCCAAGCGCATGCGCCCCGTCCTCGATCACAAGCAGCTGGTGTTCCCTTGCAATCTCATGAATCTCATCCAGGTCACACGGCTGTCCGGCAAGGTGGACGGGAATGATTGCTTTTGTGCGGGAAGTTATTTTTTTCCTGACCTGCGCAGGGTCAATGTTGTAAGTACGCGCGTCAATGTCCGCAAATACCGGCACGGCGCCGCAGTATAAGACACAGTTGGCAGAAGCCGCAAATGTAATCGGCGTGGTAATCACCTCATCTCCCGGCCCGATGCCAGCCGCCAGGCAGGCTATGTGCAAAGCCGCCGTTCCGTTTGACACCGCGACCGCATAACGTGCCCCGGTATATTCTGCCACGAGGCGTTCAAATTCTTCGATTTTAGGGCCTGTGGTAAGGTAATCGCTGCGCAGTACATCCGTGACAGCCTGAATGTCTGCTTCGTCTATACACTGTCTCCCATATGGAATATAATCTCTTTCACTCATTTTTCGTTCTCTGCTCCGTTGTTCCGCCGGTTTTGCCGGCATGTCTCATTTCATCCGTTTTCATCCGTTTTCTCATTCATGCTGCATAAATCCCCAAGCTGTTTTGCAATGCGCACCGCGCCCTGCCCGTCCACAAGCTCCCGCATCCTATTAGAGCGTTCCGCGCGCAGTTCCTGCCGGCTGCGGCATGCATCCAGCAGCAATGCGGCATTTTCAAAAATATCTGCATTCCGCACGTCGCCCGCATAATCTATCAGATGCGCTTCCTGAAAATAACCCGCGTTGTCCAGCTGGTTGTCTGCAAACGAATAAGATACAGTTGGCGTCCCGCAGGCACACAGCTCGTACAGCGTTGTTCCCGCGGCCGAAACAGCCACGTCCGCCTGCATCATGTAGTCTTTCATATTTTTCACGGCTTTATGGAAATGGATGCCCGCGTGCCCGCAAAACTGGCCGCACAATGCATCATACTGCTTGTAATACGCCCCGCATATTACCGTAATGTTTTCATATGGCTCCCTGCACAGCCGGTTTAAAAGCCTTTCCAAAATCCCGAAGCGGTCTGTTCCGCCGGACAAAAGCAAAAGGTTTTTCACCTGCGGCCGAATGATTTTCTTTCCGGGAGACCAAAACTGCTTTCCGAGCGGAACATAGCTTGTTCCCAGCAAAAGCTGCGTGTCCGGATATCTTTGCGGATAGCAGAATTTTTTCCAATAACCGGCATAGCAGACCAGCGCGTGGACGGGAGCATCCGCTGCGCCAAGGTCGTCGATATATGCGGTCTTCACCCATCTGGAAACTTTGCGTAAATATGCCGGCGTGGCCATATAGCTGTCAACGAGCAGGACAGCGTTTTGGGCATATTGCAGGACCTGCTTCAGCGCGTCCAGTTCCCCTTCCATGTCATCCCATCTTGTATGCAGCACAACTGCGCGAAAGCCCCGTCCTGCAATCAGTTCCAGCGCCTGTTCATCCGCGAGGATGAATTTCACCTGCCCGCCGTTTTCCGCCGCTGCCTCCGCAATGGAAAGGCAGCGCATCACATGCCCCGTGGCTATGAAGCTGTTCATGTCCGTTCTGATATAAAGCATTCTAATATCCTCGCAAATCATCTGCACAATTCAGGCGCATTACTGTTATTGGTCAGCAGCAATCCCCCTTGCGGCATTTTTTAACGCATCAGGCACAGCTTGTGCACTGCATCCGCGGAATATCGTTTCTCCAAACGTGCGCACGCCTACCACCGGCGGGTGCTCCTGCCTTGTGCCGTCTAAAAATCCTGTTTCACCATCCAATAGACGCAGCCACCAGAGCACATCCTGAAAGCCAAGCAGATTTCGAAAGCCCACCGTACTGGATATCCTGGGATTGATCTCAAAGATATAATAATCCCCTCCCTGCTTTCGCATCTGTATGTTGATGAAACCTTTCAGCGACAGTTTTTCTGCCGCGACTCTGGCGATATGATACAGCTTTTCATCTTCCACAAGCTCCGCCATGCTGGTCATCCCGCCGGAAAGCGTCCGCCGAAAGGCCATGCACCTGGTCTGCGTGCCATCTGAAAATACGCCCATCGTATACTCTTCTTCCGGCGATCCGACATACTCCTGCACAACTGCGTCTGGAATCACTGCCAGCGCAAGGTCATACTCCTGGCGGTTATTTGCGACTCTGACATGTTTCGAGCCGCACCCTCTGTCAGCTTTTACGACAACCGGATATGCGTCCGCCTCCATATCGCCGGGCCGCCATGTCCTGGGGCTTTTTAATCCAACTGCCTTAACTGCCCGTGCCGTTTCCGATTTGCTCAGGGCTATGCTTAACAGCTTTTGATCCTGTATCATCAGGCGGATCCCTGCCTGTTCAAACAAACGCCTGTTTTGGTCAAATACGATAATCTCCCCTTCCGTCATTGGAAGGATGTGCGTAATGGCCCGCCTGCCGCATTCTTTCAGTAAAACATCCACATATTGTTCTGCGTCTGCATAAGGCGGCACAAGAAAAAACTCACCCGCATCCGCACGCCCGCTGGCATACGGCGTAATGTCACAACTAAGCAGGCTTTCTTTGGCAAATTCCTTTCTAAGATGCCGGATGACGCTGCTGCCGATGTCTCCGCCAACCGCCGTGATTAAATAACGTGCCTTCATGTATCTTCCCCCATTTTTTGTGCCAGATATTGGATCAGCTGCCTGTCTTCGCCATCTAACGCAAGTTCCCGCAGCAGCTTTTTTTGATCCGTCCGGACATTTTGAAACAAAAGCTCCTCATTTTCCACATCTATGAGACAGTAGCCGCATCCCCTGCCGTCCCTTGGCTGCCCCAGGGAGCCTGGATTCAGCAGCATTGCATGCCCGGCCATCCGGCACATCCTGTAATGCGTGTGCCCCGAAATCACGATGTCATAGCCGCTGTAAAGGGCGGGATCTACTACGGTGTCCGGATATATTCTGCCTTCCAGAAAACTTTCCATAGAGCCGTGCACGACAAACACCCTCTTTCCGTCCAGTTCCATTTCCAAAGACTGCGGGAGCTGATTTAAATATTCCAGGTCGGCGCCGCATAGCTGTTTTTCATAGCTTTTGCCGTATTTTTGAGCTAACCTGGCGCGTTCCGTGCTTTTCGGCGCCGCATGCAGGTAATAAGAATCATGGTTGCCTGCCACCGCATACAAATCCGGCAGCTGTCTAAGACACTTTATGACTTCTTCCTGATGCGTGAAATAACCCATGATGTCACCGCAGAAAATAAACCGCTTTACACCGCATGCCTGCGCCTGTGCAAGCATTGCCTCTAACGCCTGGATATTTCCGTGGATGTCCGAAAACACGGCTGTTTTCATCTTGGCTGGAACCTCTCCCTAAAATTTTGTGCATCCCAGTTTTCCACAAACCTTGCAATAATGTCCCCTGCGATCTCATCCGCGGGGCGCAGCATCCCTTTTTCATAATAGGCCCGAAACATCCCTGCCTGGCTGCAGACCGTATCATCCGTCTGTCTGATTTTTTCCTGCATCGGCGTATCTACCACGCCTGGTTCATAAGAGACGATTTTTACCCGCGGGTTTTCCAGCTGCACTGTTTTTAAAAACATGTTTGCATACGCCTTGGCCGCACAGTAAAGCCCCCAGCCTTCGATCGGCTTATCCGCCGCGCCGCTGTCCATATGAATGATTTTAAGCTCGATGTTTTTCGCATGATGCAGTTCCAGCAGCCCGTTTATGAGAAAGACCATGTCCGTTACATTGGCCGTTACATTCTGCCGGATATCCTCCGGCGCATAGGTGCCTGCACGCAGCAAAGGTTCCAGGCAAAAGGCAGTATGCACGCATGCCATATTTTCAATGGGGCTGTCATGCAGCTTTTGCAGAAGCGTCCGCATGCCGTCCGACGCAGAAGCCTCCTGCCTGACAGGCACAATTTTGGAGCATGCATACTCCTGGGCAAACAGGCTTTGAATCAGGTTTTGAAACTTTTCTTTCTTTCGATGCAGGCAGTATACTTTTTCTACCGCAGGGCTTTGCAGCGCCTTCCTTACCACGCTGCTGCCAATGCCCCCGGTTGTTCCCGTAACAATCAGCTGCATTTGTCGCTTCCTCCTATCAGCTCCATCCGCATCGGCGTGCCGCGTTTTATGTCGCACAATGCCGTCTGCCCCAGCACTTCATTGTAGCAGGACGGCGCCAGCCCGTATCCCGGCCGGATGACCCTGACATTTTCCTTTGTAATCCGTTCCCCTTTTTTGATGTCCCGCACGCAGAATACGGACCTGCGAAAAATCAGGCTATCTTTTTCCTGCTCTGTCGGACCATAGCAGACCCGCCCGATGGCTTTTTGCGCCTGCCGCACGTCCTGCACCATCTGCCGGAACTCATTCGGCTCCATAGAAAAGGAAGCGTCCGGATTTTCAATTCCGCGGTCCAGGCAAAAATGCTTTTCTATGATGCAGGCGCCCATTGCAGCGGCTGCCACCGCGCCCACAGAGCCCATCGAATGATCCGATAATCCTGTCGGTACCTGAAACGTTTCCCGCATGCTGACCATCGTCCGAAGGTTCATTTCATCCGTAACCGCCGGGTAGGCGCTGGCACACTTCAACAGTGCCACCTGCTCGTTGCCCTGGCTGCGCACCGCCAAAACGGCGGCCTCTATTTCTCCCAAAGACGCCATTCCGACAGACAATATCATGGGCTTTCCCTTTGCTGCCGCATATTTTAACAACGGCAGGTCCACAATCTCAAAAGAGGCTATTTTATAACATTCGACCCCGATGCCTTCCAAAAAGTCAACAGCCGACGCATCAAACGGCGTGGAAAAAAAGTCAATGCCGACACGGTCTGCCTCTTCCTTCAGTCGCGCCTGCCATTCCCACGGCGTATGCGCCTTTTGATACAGCTGATACAGCGTTTCCCCTGCCCACGTGCCGTCCGCAATGCGAAAATACGGCGCGTCACAGTCAATCGTCATCGTATCCGGCGTATACGTCTGTATCTTGACGCAGTCCGCTCCGGACTCCTTTGCGGCATGAATGATTTCTTTTGCCCGTTCCAGACTTCCGGCATGGTTCGCGGACATTTCCGCAATGATGTATACCGGATGCCCGTCCCCGATGCAGTGTTTTTTGCTCACATGCATTTCCATACGAAATCTCCCCTTTATTTAAGCATGATGGTCAATGTCCGTTTTCAGCAGCCGCCGGATGTCCTCCACGCCAAGCCACTGGCTGTTCGTGCCGGAGCTGTATTCAAACCCAGGCTCCACGAACTTTCCGCCAGGAATTAAATCCGTATCGCCCCACCAGTTGTAATGCGGATACACAATATAGTGCCTGTCATATTCACACGTATGCGGCGCATCCTCTTTTGTCACCATCACCTCATGCAGCTTTTCGCCTTCCCGGATCCCAATCTCTGTCGTCTCGCACTCCGGCAGCATCGCCCGTGCCAGGTCCGTAATCTTAAACGATGGGATTTTGGAGATAAACGTCTCACCGCCCCTGGCCTCTTCCAGCGCCTTAATCACAAGCTGCACGCCCTGCTCCAGGCTGATCCAGAAACGCGTCATCCTGTAATCCGTAATCGGCAGCTTCGTTTCGCCGTTTTCTATCATCTTCTGAAAAAACGGTATGACAGACCCCCGGCTCCCCGCCACATTTCCATACCGAACGACCGCAAACCGTGTCCCATCTGCCCCGGAATAGGCATTTGCCGCCGTAAACAGCTTGTCCGACACCAGCTTTGTCCCGCCGTACAGGTTCACGGGGTTGACCGCCTTGTCCGTGGACAGCGCGACGACTTTTTTCACGCCCTCCCGCAAAGCCGCGTTAATGACGTTCATCGCACCGTTGATGTTTGTTTTAATCGCTTCATTCGGATTGTACTCACAGACCGGCACCTGCTTGAGCGCCGCCGCATGGATGACATAGTCCGCGCCGCGCATCGCCATCGCAAGCCGTGCGCCGTCCCTTACGTCCCCGATAAAATACCGCAGCACTTTTTTATGTTCCCGATATGCATTGTCCATCACGAACTGCTTGTACTCATCCCTTGAATAAATAATGATCTTCTTTGGATCGTAATGCTCCAGCACATAGTCCACAAAATGATGCCCGAAAGAGCCTGTGCCTCCGGTCACTAAAATTACTTTTCCATTTAACATCTTTAAACAACCTTCCTATAAAATTTTATCCTGCCCTCAAAAATCATTGACATACCAGTAATCAAAATACATGTTTTAACAAATTGTAATCGTCAAGTCACTCTTCCATGCTTTATAATCTCAATGATGTGACTATCACATAGTCCAAATCTTTTTAACTGCTGTATCATTTCTTTTTTCGTAATATATTTCAGCAACGTATTGCTTTTTATATTTTGTTCGTACAGTCCATCAAAATACAGAAAATGAGGGCGGCAGCTGTATGCCTGCATATACAGCAAAATGCTCGACGCAAACATAAATACCACTTCTTTCCCTTTGATATACGGCAAAATTACCTCCGCTGGAATTGAATTATCAATTTCCTGCACCCTGATCTGTTCATCAAACATATAATTTGTTTCATCCCTTGGATGTCGTTTTAAAAGAATATTTTTATATCGGCCGTTTATATAATTTTGAAATTTTTCAATATATGGTCCAGCATCTTCACAAAAATCAGAGAGCCTATTTGTAAATACGACCGCATCTATTTGTTCAAAATCATATTCTGATATTTGATGATATACTTTTTTTACTATTTTCTGAAACAACGCTTCATCTGTGTAGGTAAAATCAAACAGCTGCCGTATATTTTTATAATCCCTGTATATCATTTGATCCGGATGACTGCTGAATTTTTCACAATGCTTTGTTGTATTAAGCCGATAATGATATCCAGGATTGGCATAACCCATTTTCGCTATCAAAAATCCCTGCCAATCATAAAAATTTTTCCAATGCTTTTGCAAATATCTCATTCCACGTTCTGCATAATCTCCAGTTCCATCTTCCAATATCACAATCTTTTTGTCATTTCCTGCCCCTATAAACATTCCGGAAACAATCCCAGCGTCAGTTAACACTACAGCAATATCATACTCATCATATGACAGATAGTTTTTAATATATTTCCTACAATAATTCATCTGTTGTTTTGTCAATGCATACAAAAACATTTGAATAAACATGATGCATTTTTTTCTGACAGGAATTGTCACAAAACTCTCTGATCTCCGAATTATTTCTTTAAATATCCCGCTCTTTTTACAATACTCACTCATGTATTCACCCTTGTAACCGTTTGGAAAACACAGTGCTGTCCAATCATAATCTCTGCCATATGTACAGTAATACCAAATAAATTGATGAAGATTATGGGGATTATATATAAGTGCAACTCCTTTTTTTCTCCTGTTTTTAATTCCCATCACGTCTCCCAAAGCATATTTTATAAACGATAGTTTATACATCCAACAGCGCAAGAAGATTTCTCAGTTGAATATTCACACAATTATTAAATTGAACCATTAAATTCAATGTAGCAAAATCAATCCAAAAATATCCTGGCAATAACCTATCTCCTAATTCATCCAATTGAACTTCAATAATCACATTTCTGTTTTCTTCATGATAAAATCTTCCACCTTCTTCTGAAAGAATAACATCTTTTATTACTCCTTCATTTTTTTCTAATTTCTTCATAAAAAAACTTTCAATCTCATTCCACTGATTCCACGGATTTGTCGGTTCTAGCTGTATAACAGGTCCTACTTCTGCTCCATCAAAGCAACCAATTTCCGGCTTTACACACACTAAAAACTTTCTGACCCCATTTTCAATGCATGTAAAAATCCCCAAAATGGCTTTTCCATTCGCTTCAATCAGCGGCTGTTCCCAATATTTTACTTCTCGACCTTCAATTTCAATATTGCAATATATGACTTTGAAATCATATGGATTTTTACAGACAATTTCTTTTTTATTAATTTCCCAACTTTTCAAACTTTTTAGCGGTACTAATCTGGAACGTTTTTTTCGATGCATTTTATAATCATTTATTTGATTGAAAATAGCATGCATTTTGTCAAAAGAAATCTCACCAAACATAGAACTGCACAAAGCTTTATCCCTAAATATCTTTTGTACTTTTTCTGTCTCATCGGCCAACAACATATCTTTCGAAAACGGAATGCACGATAATACCGTTCGTGTATCCATGTTGACCAGATTATCTATCTTCATCAATTCTTTGATCTGGCCTAAAGTCATCCAGCAATGACTGTCCAGTACATCTATTGACTCATTCACATAAATAATCATATTTCTGTTTCTTTTCTTGTAAAACCTAGATGATTGTTCAGATTGAATCTGATCTACAATAAGCTGATATTTCATAGAATCAATAAAATATTCCAAATAATCTGGTGTATTACCTCCATGCATGCGTGTAAAATTACTCTTCGTAGCCTGAATTGTTGGTGATATCTGTATTTTATTCACATTACCGGGTTCTATCTTTGCCTGCATTAAAAAATTCAGCTGTCCATTGATTTTCTTACAAATAATTCCTAGATATCCTATCTCATCCTGTATGATAATTGGTTGTTCTTTAATAATCTTATCTTCTTCAATCTCCTGATATCCTGCCAGCTGAAAAAAGCTATTATTTTTATTCCTTATATAGCCATCATTTTCATCATAGTACCAAAAACCATTATATAAAAAATCTATTTTACTAATCTTAACATACATATCTTTTTGCCGAACTTCAATCCATCTGTGAATGTCCTCTAAAGTATTAACAGATCCTTCAATATTTCTCCAAGAATTAATAATATCGTAAACAAAGCCCATTTTATTTCCCTTCGTTTCATCTGTTTTCAGAATCATCCAAAATATTCTGTACCAGTTTAGCTTGTAATAACATTTCTTGATACATTTTTACACGTCTATTCTTATCAACTATTTCGTTACAAAATTCTTCTATCGAGTGTTTGAAATGCGAGTCTTTTGGTAAATGAATCTTATTTACCTTCTCTGGCGTATCTATACATACAACTGGCTCATAGTCCGATGGAGCTGTAAAAATACGATCTGTAAAAATTCTCCCAATGCTCCCCCATATTTCTAAACTGCATTGATAATGGCAATCCATTCCAAACCCAATTTGACAAATCAGCCCATTGTCATTCGATAAAGTTGCACTGCCAAACATATCTACCTCATATCCTGGAAGATAATTCAACTGAGCTGTATTAACTTTAACCGTATTTCCTAATAACAATGTAGCCATTTTAATAGCATACCCTCCTGCATCCAACAAAGCTCCGCCACCTAATTTCCTACTATAACGAAAATCATCCGTATTTCGCAGTGGAAAACCAAAAGCAGTCTTTATAAGTCGTATCTGACCAATTTCTCCACGTTGAATGATTTCTTTTATATAACCGATCTGCAAATGATACTGAAACATATAATTTTCATGCAACGCTAACTGCCTGTTCTGCGCTAATTCTATCAACTCTTTCGTCTGTTCATATTTTATTGTAGCCGGCTTTTCAAGCAATACATGTTTGCCTGCTTCCAGTGCTTTTTTTGCCCATTTATAATGTAATGCAGGGGGTTGTGGAATATACACAGCATTAATATCATCACGCTTTATAATACCCTCAAAATCTTTCTCACTTTCTAGACCATAATCTTTACGAAATACTTCTAATTTATCTTTGTTATATTCTTCAGCTACCGCTTTTACGCTTATGCCATCCATATTCATCACTTCTGGCAAAAATCGTCGATATGCTATCTCAGAACAGCCAAGAATACCAACTGTTAACATTTCTGATCCTCCTGCTAAAACTAACAAAAACTCAATATCTGTTTCACCATTTCTGCAACATAAAACGCATCATTTTCAGTCATATCTGCATAAATCGGAAGCCTTAACACCTTCCTTCCATAATCTTCGGTAACTGGACATTTTTCAGGCTGATATCCCATTTTTAATCCCATTGGTGAAGAATGAAGTGGTACATAACAAATATATGCATATATGTCCTTTGCTTTTAACTTTTCTACCAACCTGTCCCTTATTTCAGCCTTCGGCAGAATTATATTATACATATGGCCATTGTGTTTTATATGCTCTGGCAATGCTGGACAACTCAATAATTCTTTCTTTTCTAACTCTGCCATCTGTTCTTGATATATATTCCAGACCTTCATTCGTTTATCCATAATTTCATAAAACCATTCCATTTGAGCATACAGCATAGCAGCCAACACATCTGACGGCAAAAACGAAGAGCCGATATCATGCCATGTATACTTGTCTGTCATTCCTTTTAATACCTGACGCCTGTTTGTACCTTTTTCACGTATAATTTCCGCTCGATCTAAATATTTTTCATCACGAATAACAAGCGCACCACCTTCTCCCATAGAATAGTTTTTTGTTTCATGGAAACTATAACATCCAAAATCACCCAATGTTCCGGCATATCGTCCTCTATATGTCGATCCAACAGCCTGTGCTGCATCTTCAATTACAAATAATCCATGCTTCCTAGCTATCGCATTGATCGCATCCATCTCACACGGTACTCCCGCATAGTCAACGGTGTAGATGGCTTTTGTTTTATCCGTAATAAGTTCTTCGATTTTGTTTTCGTCAATATTCATAGTATCTGATTTTATATCACAAAATACCGGTTTTGCTCCCCTCAGCATAAATGCGTTAGCTGTTGAGGAAAATGTAAATGATGGAACTATGACTTCATCTCCAATTTGTAGATCAATCAAAAGAGATGCCATTTCTAATGATGTAGTACCAGAAGTTGTCAAAAGTATATTTTTAATTCCCATCAATTCCTCAAATTTTGTATAAACTTTTTGCGTATATGTACCATCTCCAGATGTTCTACAACTATTCAATGCATCCGCTACATACATCAATTCCTTTTTCGTAATAGAAGGTTTATTAAAAGGTATCATAATCTTCTCCATGTATTTAAATGTCTACTAACTTACCATATAATGTTTTCCCGGCATCATTTTTGGGCAATGATTGTATAAATCTTACTGAAAATGCTGCATTATTTAACTTTGTTATTTCAGTAATATACTTTTTTACATCAGCCAGCAATGTATGGTTGGTAATAAAAATTGTCATACTGTCATCTATTCCTGTGCATGCACAGTCTAATTCCGGGTATCTGCTTTTAATCAGCCTTTCCGCTTCATCCAGATTAACTCTGTTCCCAAAGATTTTTAAAAATCTTTTCTTTCGTCCCACAATATAATAAAACCCATCCGTATCTCTCTTTGCCATATCCCCTGTGATCAGTCTTCTTCTGCATTCGTCTCCTTTTTCAAGATCAACGGCACATTCCGCATAACCTAACATGACATTCGGTCCCTCATATACTAGTTCTCCTATTACATTCGGACCCAATATTTCCTCTCCAGATGCGTCAAGCAGTGAAAACTTCCCTCCAGGTATGGCAATCCCCATACTGCCGGATTTTTCAGATGCATACTGATATGGAAGATACGACATACGTGCAGTTGCCTCCGTCTGTCCATACATAATATAAAAATGTATATGATGCTGTCTGGCAAACTCCGCAAATTTTTTATGAAGTTCCACCGAAAGCTTTCCACCCGCTTGTGTCATAGCGCGCAGCGACGGAAGATCCATTTCATAAAAATTCAACCGATCCAACATTTCATAAGTATATGGAACCCCTCCAAAAGAAGTTGCTTCATATTCCAGAAACTGGTTCCAAAATTCTTTCTGCATCAGTGTTTTTTCTGTCATGATTACAGCTGCACCTGAGAATAAATGGCTATTAATGATTGACAATCCATATGTATAATTCATTGGCAAAGTAGTAATTGCCCGCTCTGTCGCACTTAATTCCAAATACTCTGCTATTGACTGCATGTTTGCTTTTACATTATCATAACTTAACCTGACGAGTTTCGGACTGCCTGTAGACCCTGATGTTGTTAACAAAAGAGAAAGCTCTTCATGCATTGACACACAGTTCTCAAATTCCGTCTTTAAAAGCACATAATGAAACGCACTATAGACTTCTTTATAAAAAAACTTATTCCTATTTGATTCCGGCATCCAAATATATGCAGGCTTATATTGGCTGATCAACGACTCAAGAAGCAAATCCTCTATGCCATCTGCTAACATTAACGGTACAATACGATGATTTAAGCAAGCCACATATCCGACTAGGGCACCTGTTTCATTTCTGCACAGGCAAAATATAAGGCACCGCCCACCAATTATATCCGCAATTTTATTTGTTTCCGTTTCCAGTTTTTTATAGCTGTATCTGTTCCCATCTTCCGAAATAACAGCCGTATTTTCATAATGCTTTTTTAAATCCCACATATTCAAAATCTCCATCATTCAGATTATTTACAAGGACAGCACTGTTCTTTACCTTCCTCCATCTACACGAAGAACCTGCCCTGTAATAAAACTGCTACGATCAGAAATTAAAAAGGCAACCATCTCTGCAACTTCTTCAGGCTGCGCTAGTCTTTTTAACCTGATCCCTTCCAATTCTTTTTCTATCTTTTCCCTTTTCATTGTCTTGATTAAGTCTGTATCGGTCATTCCAGGTGCAACAGCATTCACTCTGATTCCAAACTGCGCCAGTTCATCAGATAATTTTTTCGTCGCCCCTATCATTGCTGCCTTGCTTGCAGCATATTCCAGCTGTGCAAGCTCCCCATCCAATGCTGTAACCGAGGACATATTTACGATAGCTCCATATTGGTTTCGTACCATGTTTTTCAAAATTCTCTGCAGAAATAACATTGGTCCAAAAAAATTCACTTCAAACACTTCCCTGATTTCTGCCATCTTTGTCATCTGAAAGAGCCTGTTAGCACCTGTAATTCCTGCATTATTTACAATTGCATCAATCGGTACTTTTGCAGATAAAATCTGCGTTGCGCCTCTTTTAATTTCATCTTCCTTCATCAAGTCAAAATAAACAGGTTCGACTGTTATATGATGCCTGCTCTGTAATTGTTCAATAAATCCATTCATTTCCGACGACGGCTGCCTCATACACGCCCATATATTTGCTCCATATTCCGCACATTTCGCTACAACAGCCCTTCCAATGCCACGATTAGAACCAGTGACAACAATGTTCTTTTTCTTAAGCATATATCTCCCTCAAATCTATACGGCACTCTGTTAACTATCCATATCCTTACATCTGAATATCATATTTTTGTAAAATCTCCATTCCTTTTTGAAAATCAGAAAACTCAATGATATCTTCTGTCTCCATTTCTATTTCAAATACGTTTTCCAACTCCGCTATCAGGTTCATATGTCCGATGCTGTCCCATGCTTGTATTTCCTGATATTTTAATTTTTCCACGTCTTGAGGCTCAACCTCTAATATCTCCTGAAATACCTTCTTATACTTTTCTATATTACTCATTTTCATACTTCCTTTCTCTCAGTGTATTTTCTGCACTTTTATCCAAATATTCCGTTTCATTTTAAAAATGACCCACAAACACATATGTCTGCTCATCCAAAATATATCCTAAACTCATATGGACACTTGCTGCGCCCCTATTATTTGATGAATATGCACTTTTCATTTTTTTCCCTTTGCGTCGGACAGCCTCTTTTATCTCACAATAGTTCATTGCCGTGCCCAGGCCGGACTTCAGATATTCCGCATAAACTCCCCCAAGAAACGGGAAAAATATTCCTTTTCCAAGATCTTTATAGGTGAAAAATCCAACACTACGCCCTTTCCATTCCATCTTATAAACCTCTGTTCCTCTTTGTATTTCTTCCTGAATCCAGCCTTTATATCTATCATTTGCCTGTTTTCTTGTAAAATATGGATCCATGGATACCCTGTCATACTGAAAAAGTCCTGCATCAATTTCTGCAAACAACTCTTCTTTATCATCTTCATTCATTGCTGCATATTTTACTTCATCCGTAATCCTTTTTTGAATCCTATTCAGCTCTGGCAGTTTTACTTCATGATGACACATTGTCATTGTTTCTATAAACAAATATCCATTCAGCTGTAAATACCAACAAATATCCATCATTTTTACTGGTACTTTGATAACGGTATATTCTGTCTCATAATACTTTCGCTCCCGCTTTAGGTCTTGTACCGTATCATTCTGTTCTACAATCACTTCAATGCAATCCACCCCCATATTCCTTTGTTCCCATAGGGCATGTATCAATCTCATTTCTCTTCCTCCGATATATTAATCGTATCCTTAATAACATACTGCGGCGAATCATTGATACAAATATAAATCCGCCCGATATATTCACCAATAAGTCCCAGCATAAGCATCAACATCCCATTTGCTATTAATAAAATAGCTGCTAAAGAACTGTAACCAACCGGCACATTGGGATTTAATAATTTTTGGACAATCGTACGTATTCCCCAAAAAAAACCTGCTGCTGAAAAGCAAAAACCTATGATGGATGCAAAACGCAATGGTTTTACTGAAAATGCAGTCAAACCATTTGCAAGCAGTGCAAGTGATTTTCTAAATGTAAAGCCTGAAGGAAATATATCTCCACGATTTCTCTGCTCCATCGGCACCGTCTTTATTCTGGCAGTAATTCTGAGAATTAATCCCTCTAAATACGGATACGGATTTTTGTAGTGTATTGCCTCATCACATACAAACTTTTTCATTACATTGAAATTTTCAAATCGAAGATTTTTCGGCTTCTCCAGCATAATTTGTGACATAATCATATTGACATTGCTGCCAAAATTTTTAAATGCAGACTGTTTTTTTTGTCTATATTGCGCTGTTGCATAATCACATTCATCATTTTCCACAGGTTCCAATAATCTCCACAATTCATATACCGGGCATTGATAATCATCGTCCAAATCAAACACATATTGCCCTTTGGCCACTGCATAGCCGGCAAGCACTGCTGCATGTTTTCCCATATTTTTAGCAAAATTTATAACTTTAATTCTTGTATTTTGTGCCGCTATTTCTGCCAGTTTACAATAGACCTGATCTGGAGAGCAATCATTCACTGCGATAATTTCATATGTATACCCAGCACGTTCAGATACTGTGGCGATAATTTCATCAATTACCATTTTTATAGTATGTTCACTTCTATAACATGGGATTACAAAACTTAACAGTATTGCCATTTCAACACCCTTTCTTTACAGTTTCACGATTTTTCTCGATAACTGCAGAATGAAATCTGCTCCATCCCACACAAGACTAAATTCTGTTGCCTTTCCAATTGGAACAATTCTATCAATTCCAGACAGTTTTTCTCTTATAACATAGCTACAAATCTCATTCTTGTGTATTCCAAAATAGGTTAATGTCTGACATCTGCCGGTAATCACTTTTTTTAAACAATCCATATTCTCTGCCGCATATTCCAAAAAAAATCCGCCGGCACACTTATACTTCAATAGCTCCTTATCCAATTCTGTTACCATTACCCTATGAATCAAACTGTCAGTTGCTACATATTCCTTAATAGATTTCCCATCTATTGCCATTTTGCACAATGTCACATATTTTTCTACAGCTGTCACCGGCTCCGTCACATAATTTTTTTTTCTTAATTCTGCATACATTTCTTCCCAAAAAACATCGCGCGCTATATTGATATCTTCATCTTTTCCAAGCCAATATATTAAGATGGGAGAAGAACATGCATTTTGATCAAATAAATATGTATCATTATAAAAATTCTCTGCTACATTTCCTTTTGATTCACACTGTATGTATGTTTTAGCATCCATAACACATAACGAATACCGGTCTGCGAATGTCATCTCTAACGTCCGCGACGGCAACTCTGCTTTTCTGATTTCAGCAATAGCTCTGTCTCCACCCCAAATAATCCTTGCATCACACAACAGGGAAAAAAAGCTGTTTGTGTTCCTGTTATGCGGAAATGTTATGACAGAAATTCTGTCTTTCATTGTCTTAAATTTTTCATTATTAAGAACACTTTCTATTCCCCTGCAAATAATTTCCACCTGCGGATATTCTTTTGTTGAAACCCTTACAATGCATGCATTTCCTGCCAACAATCCAGCCACCAAACTATATGCAAAATTAACCGGAACATTAGATGGGGCAAGATGAAACGTTAATCCTTTTCCTAGCCTGTCTAAAATGCTGATCCCATAACCTTTCTTGCATTTGCTGATATTTCCTCTACGACAAAAAAATGCAAATGTAATAACATCAGCATATACCTGTGCCTCCTTATCTCTCATAAGAAAAGTAGACAACTTATCCAAGAACTCGACCGTTTGATCCGCAAAGGGAACCGTAGCCCCAAGTTCTGACATTTTATGAAACTGATCCGTACCTGCCATAATTTTTATATCAAGAAAATATCTCTGCATAGGTATCACTGCACCCCCTTATTTCAGCATTTCTTATTCTTCCAAGTATCTGAAAATACTTCCCTTTACGTCCACATGGACAATCATCTTCCCCCATCAAAATCCCTTCATCTTCTGTCAGCAGCGAATGTCCCGGATACGATTCAGGCAATATGGAAAGTACCTGAACAATCCCCCTTTTTCCGATCTTTGCCACCGAAAAATCCTGTGTATCCCGAATGATAATGTCCGAATAACTGCTCGCATGCAGATGACCGCATTCACACTCTACATAAACCGTACCGGTTTGCTCAACCATTCCATAGTAATCATAAATTCTGGTTATCCCGCATACTTCTTCTAATGACTTATGAAATATATCTCTGGACACTTCCTCTTTTTCCATTTTTTTCCACCCACCGCCATGTACTAACACCGCATGTGTCAAATCCGGGCAAAACCCTGTCTCCGCTAATTTCTTATAAAAATGCTGCCATATCATAAAGGTAAAACCAAACAAAAATATTTGTTCTTTCTGATGTCTATTCAAAAATTCCATCAGCGCATTTACATCCAGATTCATATCCTCATCTAATGCATACATCCGATCTTTTCCAAAAACAGAAAATCCCGTAATTCCAGCTCCTCGTGCAGAAAATAATTTTCTATTCTTAATTACAGATGGAGAATCCACAATTATCATTGGCATTCTTGATTTTCCGAAATAAGATTTCATAATCTTAGCTAAAATTTTTGTCTGCAGCAATGATGTATGTTTATCCAGATAGATTTTCGACACTCTTTGTCCCGTCGTTCCCGAAGAAGTCATGATCTTAAATACTTCTTCTTGACGGATGCTCTTCAAATCATATTCCTTAAACAACCTTACCGGTAAAAAAGGCACTGCCGCAATATCTGAAATATTTGAAATGTAATTTCGATTGATTTGCAACACATCCAGCAACTTCCTGTACTCACCACAATTCTCATAATGATGTAAAGTCAATCTTTTTAAATTTTTTAGTAAAAATTCTTTTTTTTTCTGCTTTTCAAGTGCATATGGCTGTATATCTTCTAATTCTTCGTATGTCATCATTTTTCCTAACCATCCATTTCTTAAATGCTCCATCTAATATAATGCTGCTCTGATCCATCCATAAATTTCATGCCTATTCCTTATGATATAAAGAAACCCTACAGTCATAAATATCAAATAAACAATGTAGCGAATTACCACATACCTGCAAACCTTTAAAAACAAAAAACCTCCTCCTACAGCCAATAATAAAAAAAATATAAAAAATTTATCTGAAAATAATCCTTTATTTAATTCTTGTCCTAATTTCCTACTCAAAATAAATAGTACCAAATATGAAAAAACTGACGTATATGCCGCTGCTATTCCTCCAAATAAAGGTATCAATATGGCATTTAACAGTACATTTGTACCTCCTGCTATCAATACGCAAGCAGCAACCCTGCCTGTTTTTTTATAAAATGTTCCTACAGTTGTATAAAAGGAATACATTGCCATCAAACAAGAACCTACAATAAAAGGCGGTATATAATAAAAATTGATGTAAGAGGGCGGCGCAAGTATTTTTATAATCTCAGGAGATATCATGTATAATAACAACGTTATCTGGCCTAAAAAAATCAAATACCACTTCTGGACTTTTTTCACATTTTCCAATTCCCCCTCTTTCAAAACGGTATATATCCATACCTGCAGCACTCCATTCGTTGCCTGAAGCACTGCGTACAAGACATATCCGACATTATAAGTTAACGCGTAAACAGCTGTTTCATCAGCTCCATAAAAACCAGTTATCATAATATTGTCACAATTTTGCATCAACATATAAGAAATGGAACTTAGTATAGAAGGCACAGATATTTTTAATGCATAGTTCCAGAAATCCTTGTTAATTATTTTTCTTCTCCCTTTTACCATATAAACATATAGGCACACTGCAACCGTTGCAATGCCAGCCGTACTTCCGACAATTCTTGCATACAAAGCATATTTACGAAATAAACTTACCAATATTACTGCCAATAAAAGCTGTAATACATTAGGCAAAATTAGAAGTATCGTTTTTAGAATATACCGATTTTCCATATTTAAAGAATGATTAAAATAATTAATTACAAAAAAAGCATATGAATGAAAGAGCGTACAGATTATAACAAGCCACGATATATGAAAACCAAAAATAACATTGCCAAACAAAATGACACCACTAAATACTGTAAATACAATTGTAGAAAGTATTAAAACAGATGCTCTGAAAAAATGGATCTCCTCCTCATAATCCATATATCCATTCCCTAAACCTATAAATAAATTTGCTCCAACTAATGGAACAAAAATAGAAACTGTCGAATAATAGGTACTATAGGCCCCAAATGCTGATTGTGTCATCATTCTTGTAAAAATAGCTGTCCCTAAAAGAACTATCCCCTGTCCAATCCCATTTCCGATAATATATAATATAGCTGCCTTTAGAAAAGAGTTCATCTGCCGCCACACCCTTTTTCCTTCCGTATATTCCATTTAAACACCGCAATCCCTTTCATCAGATCACTCATGCCAACTCCAAAAACCACACACATAAACGGCATAAAATTGCTTTTATACCTTCCCTGTGCCTCCATCAGAACCAATGCCAATGCAAACAAGCATAAAACACCCGCAATATAAAACAACATCTGCATCTGTCCATACGGCCTTTTCCGGATCACTGCCGCAAGAAATCCGCAGGCAATGACGGCACAAAAAATCAGAAAAAAGATTCTCGGCACAATCACAAATAAAATTTCTCCGATCCAGGAACCCTGAATCAGATTCCCATCGCCCGAAAATGTCCAGTAGTAATAATCTTCGCTGCACCAGTCAATAAAAAATTTATGCCTGATTAAACGAAACAGTGCCTGCGGTTCCTTGCTGTATGCATCCATTAATTTTCCATAAAAAATCTGGTCAATTACTTTTTGATCCGTATGTTCTTCAAAAACCTGATCAATATACTGCTGCACATCAAGATTCCACACGCCATTTCCTTCTTTGCACAGACCTTTATATATTGTAGCTGAGTAAGAACCTTTCCCCTTAAATGTATCCGCCTGCAGCTGCGTGCGTACGGCTGCGATTCCTCCTTTTACAATCACCCACGCAAGGATAAGCATCACTGCATATTGCAGCAAAACGAAAACCGCCGCTTTTATCTGCTTATTTCTCGCAGAAAAAAGCAGTCTTCCTTCATATAAAATACCTGTCAAAACCAAACACGGCGCCAAAATCATGAGAAGGTTTTTATAAATGCAGGCAAATCCCAATAAGCTTCCTATTGCAACACAGCATCCCCATCTTTTCACATACGCATTCTTATGCTTATTGCCCTGCTTGTTTTTACAGCCTGTTTCATGCTCATTTTCACACTTGTTTTCCTCGTTTATTACATTTATATTCTCGTACATGTCCTTTGACATGTTCTCTGCCGTACAGTAATAAGCATACGCGCATAGCAGCAGCGATAAGAAAAACTGTGACATATGTTCACACGACGGAACTGCTGCGTAAATGATCATAGACGGACATAGCGCGTAACCAAAACCTGCTGCCGCACCTGTTTTCTGACTGCCTGTCATCCGGCTGACAGCCGCATATACTGCAATCGGAATCAAAGATGTCACAAACGCATTCCAAACCTGTGCATTCCATATGGACGAACCGAATATTTTTAAAATCAGACGCAGCGTCAGCGCATATGCTCCCAAATATGGATATCTTGCCAGATATTCCCGGTCGCCGTCCCCTGTTGCCGCATACTCATAACAAGTATAAAAATCGGATATCGGTTCTGCCTGCAGCAAACCTATGACAAACAGGCGAACTGCATATGCAGCAGAAAACATAAACATGCAAAGCAACATCTTTTTTTTGCCTGTCATTTTCTCCGGAACAGCCAGCCATGCAGCGCATATGCAGCAAAACAGCGTACCGGCGATTACAAAGGATGATATTCGCTGTGTTTTCCACGCCTGATCCAGCACACCTGGCAAAGCTGCAGGCACCACCAAGCCAAAAGGAAATAACGCCAGAAATACAAACAACATTTTCGTCAGTATATCCGCGGTTTTGTTTTCGCCTTTGAATCTTTTCCATTTATCGCTCATAGCATAATTCCTGATCCTGCACATAATATTGCAGCAGCCGTGGATCTTCCTTTTCCCATTTTTCCTTAAAATATTTTCCGTTGCGCTCCATAAGCTTCGTATGCTTCAAGCTCCCTGCATGGGTTGTCTGGTGCGGCAGATGCATAATAGACATATATGGACAATATGCCAGTTCATATCCGGCATGACGGATTTTCAAGGACAAGTCGGTATCCTCAAAACAGGTCGGATCGTAAAATTCGTCAAAACATCCTATCTGATCAAACAGTTCATGCTTCATCACAAAACCGCTTGTCGCCAAATAGGCAATATCCGTCCGATACCAAACTTTTCCACTGCTGATGGCGCGGTTCGGCATATAATCCACAATCGGCCCTTTGATTTTACCAGGTGCGAACCATCCGGCATTCCATGCCACGGCGCCGATATCAGGCTGACCTTCTAATATTTGTAATGCCTGGTCCATCCAATAGCTGTTCAGCACCCATTGATCACTGTCTAAAAAGCATAAATATTTACCTTTTGCATGTGCTGCCGCAAGATTTCTGCCTGAAGAGCATCCGTTTTTTGTATTGCGCAGCAGCCGGATTTTCTCGTTGTATGTTTTTTTCAGCCATTCATAAGAACCGTCTCTGCTTCCGTTATCCACAACGATCACTTCATATTGATACCGCCCGTTATGTGCAAGAAGCGTGTTCAGGCATCTGGAAATTACTTGTCTGTTGTTATAATTGAGCACAATGACTGATATGCTGTACGCCGCTTTGCAGCGGACACCTGCTTTATTTAAGATGGCTTCACATCTTGCAAACCAGTTATTTTGAGATATAAATACACTTGGATCAGACAGTTTTTTCTTTGAGGATTTTATATATGCCGCCCATTGTTCTTTTTCATCTGAGCAAAATACATTCGGATATTTTTGTATGTCATCCAGATTTGTCGCAAGCACTCTCACATGCATCGCAATGTATTCAAATATTTTCAGCGGAGAAACATAACTTCCGATTTCGCTGTTTTTAAACGGCAGCAGCGCAATATCGGTATACGCTAAATATGCCGGCAGCTGTGTCTGCTTTTTCAGTCCCAGAAAATGCACATTTTTTCGTTTTCTTTTTACCCTGCTTCTGCAGCCAGAAGGATCTCCGATCAGATGAATCTCACAGTCCGGACATTTCGCCGCAATATAATCTATTTTTTCCCAGTCAAACCATTCGCCCCATAACGACCCAAAATATAACAGCGTTTGCCTGCCTTTTTTCAAGTCTTTTGGACATCTGTATTTTTTGCAGGGATTAAAAATCTCAGAATCAACTGCATTTGGCAAATATAAATATTCACGGCTGCAAGATTCTCTTACCTTTTCACCGAGTTTTTTTGCCGTAACCGTTAGTAAATCCGCTTTGTTTAAAAAACGTTCAAATACGTGAGCCTCATAAAACATCGTTCCCAGCGACGTATCCCAGTTGTCGATATGCTCATACACGGTAAACGCTCCTGCCTTTTTTGCCAGATCCAGATAAGGTTCAAATTTTGCATATGGAATTTCAAAAATAACGATTGTATGACCATTCATCAGCAGCCGAAACCATTCCTCATCCACTTCGTCAATCATCCTGTGCTCATTGGCAGGAATCAGCATGTCCGGAACATTTTTTTCCGTACACGGAAAGCCATAAATGTAATGCACCTGGCAGCCTAATGCGTTAAAGCTGCGTGCCAGCTGTGCCGATCTCTGTCCGCCTCCGACATCATAATATGGTACAGACGCAAAGATCACTATATGGTCTGTCGTTTTCAAACGAACTGCATCTGTCTGCATGACATCTGCAATCCCATCCTGAGCCGCCGCCTGTTTCAAGCAGCTTTTGACGTATTCCAAATCGTCAAATTGATTTAATCGCTTTGCTGAGGTATCTTTTTTCATAATCCTGCACAATAACCACTCCAAAAAATCTCTTCGGTCATGTGTGTAAACACATTGAAGCATCGTACGCTTCACAAACAGGCTCATGCGGTAAATGTTCCCGCTTTGCATCGCCGCAATCCGATGCATCGCTTTTTGCATCATGTGCTTGGAATATTGCTGTTCTGTTTTCAGTCGGTTATTCTGTATTTCCAGCTTTTCTTTTTGTTCTGTCAATTTTTTTATTTCCTGTTTATCAGCTTGAAATATCTGTTGATACGTATGGTCAAACGCCCCCATAAGATCTCCGGCAGTTCGGCGGTTTTTGCATGCTTTCTTATTTGCGTAAACAAGAAAAAGCTGCGTGCCTCCATACAGGCTTTTCGGAATCCTCGTACAATCCATATGATTGACAAACACAAGCGTAAAATCAGCTATATGAAGCGGTATATCATACAGATCAAAAATATTGCAGTGCTCTTCGATCGCAAGTGTTTCATGAAATGGTATTAAAATAAGCAAATAATTTTTTACATATTTTACTATATTTTGAGCCGCTGCCCATGGATGTTCCAAATGCTCCAGTACATTTGACGTATATCCCACATCCGTACAAAATGCAGCCATTTGTGAATCAGCCATTTGCCCAGTTACAATATCTCCTACGTAAAACTGATAGTCCGGATAAGTCTTTCCTGCCAGTGAAACCGCGCGATCTGAAAAATCCACACCCGATACTTCTGTGGCAAAAACATGGTGCAGAACATCAACCGCCTGCCCTCCCGCACATCCAAAATCACAAATGGACATTTTGCGGTCTTTGATGTCTTCTGTCAGCCATGCCGGCATAAGCCGCACGGCTATATCTGCAAAAAATGCTGTCTGCTCTTTTCCCTGCATCTTTTCCCAATCATGATCAAATCGGTAATCCCAGTATGTTTTCGTATTTTTATCATTCATATCCGGTCTGCTCCCATCCTATATGCAACTGTCGTATCCACATCATAGATTCCAAGTATGGTTCCTGGTGTATCCATCTTAAAATAGCAGGCGCCTTCAATATACTCATAATAAGACATGCACGCTTCTCTGCGGTCCTCCAGTGCAACTGCCAGATAATATTCTCCGTCCGCAAGTGCTGACGCAAATGTAAAGGCAATCATTTGCTCCTGTCCGTGCTGCAGCCTTATATTCTGATCAGATGTAGTCTTTACGATCAGATCTGTGCCTTCTTTATTTTTAATCGAAAACGCGAGTGACAGATACTTAAGGTCTGATTTCCCGCACATTTCCAGACACAAGTCAAACCGAATCTCTATCCGGATGCTGTCCTTCGCACGGAATACACTTTTTTTATTCCCCTTTTCATCATACAGGCCGACAGAGGTAATGATCCCCATATGTGTTCCCCAATGTGCAATGCTGTCTGCAAATAATTTTGGATCTGCATGCAGATTTTTGTCCAATGCACGCTTTTGCAAAGACGGCGGCTCATGCACTCCGTCCTGTATCGTGTCAGCATGCATAAATGCAACATATTTTGCACTGATATCAGTCGGATCGCCGATTTCCACCAGTCTGCCCTGATGCATCCAGATCGCCGTATCGCAAAATGTACGCATAACCGCAACATCATGTCCCACATACAGAATCGTAACTCCCTGTTCCCGAAACTGTTTAAATTTCCGGAAACACTTAGCCTGAAAGCGCATATCCCCTACACTCAATATTTCATCTACAATCAAAATATCCGGCTCTGCATGAATGGCACACGAAAATGCCAGGCGTGCAAACATCCCGCTGGAATAGGTTTTTACCGGCTGGTTTATGTAGTCTCCAATTTCCGCAAAACCAATAATCTGTTCCAGCTTCTGCTGCATCTGCTCCTTCGTAAATCCCATTAACGTTCCATAGAAAAATATATTTTCCATGCCGGTATATTCCATGTTAAAACCCGTTCCCAGTTCCAGCAGGGATGAAATCGTCCCGGCTACGGACAAGCTGCCATAGGTAGGCTCATAAATTCCAGTTATCATTTTCAGCAGTGTGGATTTTCCGGAACCATTCGTTCCCATAATGCCGACAATTTCCCCTTGTTGTACATGAAAACTGATATCGTTGACCGCATAGAAATCCGTATGCAGATTTTTTCCTGAAAAACTGAACGCCTCTTTCAGCCTGTCTGTCGGCGTATGGTAAATCTTAAATACTTTTGAGATATGATCTGCTTTTATTTTGTATTCTGTTCCCATTACCTATAGCTCCCGTTTCTGTCCGCAGTCCTCTCAGACAACATCTGCAAAATGAGGCTTCAGCCTTGTATAAATATGAATTCCGATCCACAATATGACTGCTGTAAATATCCAAAAATACATGCCGAGCAGCGGCCTTTCCCAAAACCAGCGTCTGCCTAAAACAGCGTCCCTGTACCCTTCCACGAGGTAGTAAAACGGATTCAGCTTGAGAAGCAGCTGCACGCGCACCGAAAACATCTCCATGCTCCAAGCAATCGGCGTTCCCCACATTCCCATTAATAACACAATGCTGATGATCTGGTTTAAATCTCTGAAAAAAACCATGATGGACGATGTGATCAGAGACATCGCGTACACAAGCATCGCTGCCGCAAACATATAGTATAAAATCTGCACCAGTTCTAACCGCGGCAGATACCCGAAGCATGCACAGATTAAAATAACAACAGCACAGAAAAAAATGTGTATGTACAAGCTGGATGCGATCTTTACCAATGGAAGAATAGTAACGTTAAACTTCACTTTTTTAATCAAATAGCTATATTCCAGAAAGCTGTTTCCCGCGCAGGAAAATGCTTCTGAGATATACAGCCACGGCACAATCCCACAGATAAACCACAGCACAAACGGAACATCTCCTACATCACCGCTGCGGAATCCAAACTGAAAAACTGCCCAGTATACAAGCATTGTCATAAATGGCTGTAAAATTCCCCAAAACAGACCCAAATAAGTACCTGAAAATCTCTGTTTCACATCTTTACGTGATAAGTCCGCCAGCAAACGCCTGTCATGATAGATTTCCCCAAACAGCTGTCCGGTTGTTTCCCATCGTCTCATTTATTCTGACCCGTCCATCCATCTGCAAATATAATCTGCAATTCGTTCACTGGCTCTGCCGTCTCCATAAGGATTTACCGCTCTTGCCATCTTTTCATATTGTGTGCCGCATTCTATCAGATTGGCTGCTTCACGAACAATATCCTCCTGCCTGACCCCTGCCACTTTTACCGTGCCAGCCGCTACTGCTTCCGGCCGCTCCGTCTGCGTACGAAGCACCAGAACAGGCACTCCGCATGCCGGCGCCTCTTCCTGCAGCCCGCCGGAATCCGTCATGACCAAAAAGCATCTCGTTAACAGATTGTGCATGTCTTCCACATCAATCGGCGGCATCAAACAAACATTTGCCACATTCTCAAGTATTGGAACAGCTGTATTTCTTATCTTTGGATTCAAATGCAGCGGATAAACAAATATCATATCCGTATATGTCTCAGCCAGCCTTTTCACAGCCTGACAGATATTTTCCAGCGGCCGCCCGATATTTTCGCGCCTGTGCGCCGTAATGAGTACACACCGTTTTTCTGTCAGGGGCAGATCGCTGAGCCTTTTTTCTTTAAACAGATAGTCAGGCTTCACCGTATACCGAAATGCATCTATGACCGTATTGCCGGTAACAAATACATGATCCGTTATGTTTTCTCTCCGCAGATTTTCTTTATTCCTTTCTGTCGGAGCAAAATGCAGCTGCGCAATTCTGCCTGTCAGACTGCGGTTCATCTCTTCTGGAAATGGAGAATACTTATCATACGTGCGCAGTCCTGCTTCTACATGCCCCACCGGTATCTGCTGGTAGAACGCCGCCAGTGCTGCTGCAAATGACGTCGAAGTATCCCCATGCACCAAAATAAGATCCGGCTTTTCTTTGATCAATATTTTCTCAAACTGCTCTAAAACACGGGATGTAATCGTCGTCAAGGTCTGCTCGCTGCTCATAATCGCAAGATTATACTTCGCATGTATGCCGAAAATATCCATGACCTGAGCAAGCATTTCCCTGTGCTGTCCGGTCAGACAGACAATGCTCTCAAAATGACTGCGTTTCTGCAGCTCGATAACCAATGGACACATTTTAACCGCTTCCGGTCTTGTTCCAAAAACTGACATTATTTTTCTCATGTTACCTCACTTAATATCTCATTGATGGCGGCTGTTCTGGCCATCCAGCTGTTTTCCTTCCGAAAACGATGCAGCTGCTTCGAATCGGAAAACGGACGTTTTAACTTTTTTCTGACTATCATCTCAATATCATCCAAAGTTTCATAAAGGCATACATAATCCTGCAGCTTTACAGTCTCTCTGCTTTTTACAGCCAGCACCGGTTTATTCATAGATAAATATTCATAGATTTTGACAGGATTGATCGTATCCAGCCAGGAAGTCTGCTTAAAATTATAAAGGCATACATCGAATGTCTGTATGACCCGCGCCAGCTCCCTGTTTTCTTTGACACCCAAATACCGAACTCTCGGATTCCCTGTTAAATTTTCTATTTCTTTCAGATAATTTTTCCCTGCCAGAACAATCTCATATTTTGAATCCAGTGCCAGAAGCTTTTCTATTACTGCCAGGTCAAACCAACTGTCCATCGTTCCGATATATCCGAATACCCTGATATTTTCCAGGTTCAGCGCACTGTATGCGATTCTTTTTTCTTCCGACGCAGTCAGAAAACGGTCTGATACCGCATTTGGCACGAGATAAACGTGTTCCCTTGCTGCTGCGGCTGCATCATAAATCTGCTGACTTGTTACGATGACCGCGTCCGCCATATGGCAAAGCTGTCTTTTATTTCTTTTCAGCGTCATTTTCAGCAATATAGAAGAAACCAGCATGTCCTCTTCATCCATCTTGTCATAAACAACAGGTTTGTGTTTGATATGCCTGATCAGCGTATACCAGCCACTGTATCCACTCCAGATTACATCACAATATGCGATCAGACTGCGAAGCTGCAGCAGTTCTGTCCAGTTATTCATGCCAAAAATATCTAAAACTTCTATGCTTTTATGAAGTGTAAGGCTGCCATTTAAGCGGATTACCTTAAGACGCCCATAAGACTTCTTTTCTCCCGCAAAGGAACGGCCTCCTTTTAACAGCCAGCGGATCAGGCTCACCGTAGGTTCTACATAAAACACCTCGTGCCTTTTTGCGAGGCATTCTGCAATCTGCTGTGGTCTCTGCTTCATATCGTCATAATACACAGGGGAAAAATACAGTATTTTCATCTTCTGACCCTCCTGCCGTTTTGCAGCATCCGCAGCATTTTGACCGCCAGCATTTCCGGCATGCAAAGCATAAACAGATCAAAATATGCATACTTTTTATTTAAATAACGATATTTCCATATTTGATTCATATTTTTCTGTTTCCTGGCAGCTGCAAATGCCTGCATTTCTTTTTCATATGGATAATGAATGTCTCTGCGTTCAAGCTCCTGCACAAGCAGATACATGGAAAGCATCCGATTGTTATAGTAATCCTGCCTGCTGTTCATATCAGCGAGTATACCTGTCTGATTCCTGCTGTGCCTTCGATAACGAACAAGCGTCTGATTGACAAACGCCACGTTTCCATGCGCTGACACACAGGCTGCAATCCACTGGTCACAGTACGTCTTTCTATAAAACGGCATTGCCTTTCGAACCAAATCCGTCCGGGCAATCATGCTGCATCCGGCAGTACAATTATCTGCAAGATAATGCGCTGTCTGCTTTCTTCCGTGCACATATTTCAGTCCTTTTCTCATCTTCCGCAGGCTTTTGTATATCCTTTTTCCATGTTCATCCATCACAGACATATCGCTGTAAGCCATAACCGCATGTTCCTTCTGTACCGCCTTTACAAGCAGTTCCAATTTATTGTCTTCCCATACATCATCCTGATCACAAAACGCAACAAAATCCCCTGCTGCCATCCGCACTAATTTTTCAAACGTACGATCCGATCCGGCGTTTTGTCTGCTCCTGCACAGCGTAACCTTTTGATTTGCACCAAAGCAGGCATCCGCTGTTTTTTGTATGTCTTCAAAAAGAACCTGATCCGAACAATCATCCATAACGATGACTTCGAAATTTTGATAACTCTGTCTGCAAATAGAAACAAACAGCTGTCTCAGCCACTTTCTGTTTGGATTATATACCGCGATTAAAATAGAAATCCGGATGGAGCCATACAAATGACGCCCCATTTTCGCATATGCCTTCTGCATGCGTTTCTTTACCATCTTCCAGTCATAGGCAGCTATCTTCTTCTTGTTATAATCTCCATACCGATATCTTAACTGCTTATCTGACAGCAATTCCAAAATACATGTTTTTATCTGATGCACATCTGAAGGAAAAAACAGCCTGCCGCCAACTCCATCCTCAATCAATTCCCTGTTTCCGCGAATATCAGAAACAATGCAAGGCAGCCCTGCAGCCATTGCCTCCATCAATGCGGCAGGCAGCCCCTCCTGCAAGGAAGGAAATATAAAAATATCCGCACCTTGGTATACCTGTGTCATATCATCAAGAAATCCTGGCATGCGTACATGATCCGCAATTCCCAGTTTATGCGCCTGGGCCGTTAACTGTTCCTGCATCGTCCCTTGTCCGCAGATCAAATAACAGATATTTTTTCCGCAAAGCTGTGCAAGTGCAGACAATACTGCCTTATGATTTTTTCGCCTGCTTAATTCACCAACAGATAAAAGCACGATTCCATCCTTTGGAAATTTAAATTTCCTGCATAGCTGCCGCTTTATTTCCTGCGCCGTTTGTCTGTCTATACATCGTTCTGATGCAAACCTCTGCGTATCAATGCCTACTCCTGGGATATAGCAAACCTCTCCCGCCTTCAGATTTCGTTTTGCGAAGCAATAGTCTTCTCTGTTTACGGTAAGCAGCACGTCTGTCCAATACGACAGCAGCTTTTCCGCCGGATAATACAGCATCCATTTTCCAATGGATGCACCCTTATAAAAATGAAAACCATGTGCCGTATAAATGACTCTGATCCCATGTGAATGTGCGGCGATCCGCGTCAGCGCCCCGCCGATCGGAGAATGGCAATGCACCCAGGCAAAACCGTATTTCTCCATCATTTTCGAAAGCTGCTCATAAGCTCTGATACAGTCAGAAGCAGGCCATAGCTTTCTGGGACAGTCCCACTGGTGACAGATGACGTTGCTGTCCGATAATTTCTTCAAAAGCAAAGCAATCTGCTTTGTACCGCATGTATTTCCCTTTTTGAAATTACAGGCAACGTGTACTTCATAGCCTATGTCCTGCATCAAACGGATATTTGGTAAATTAAACTGATCTATCATAGATGCGACGGACGCTGTCATCAACACTCTCTGTCTGACATTTTTATGCTTCATTCATAATCTCCGCGACAGATTTCATAATACGCACATACATAGAATAACTGTCCGCCGTCTTTACATCTGATTTTTTATCAGACACGCTCCACATATCTTCCAGTGCATTTGACGGATTTGCCACACCCCAAAGCAATTCATCCGCATCCGCATGCAGTGCGCCGCAAATATTGACAAATGTCTCCAGGCTCATAATCCTGCTGCCCCGCTCAATATGTCCCATAAACGACATACTAATGCCAGCTTTTTTTGCAAGTTCTTCCTGTGACCAGCCTTTTGTCTTGCGTACCTGACGAATTCTCATACCCATTCTGCCGTAATCCAACTCCCTCATAAACACCTCCCTCTCACTGATGCGCAACAAAAGCAAACAGAGCCTTGAATTTTATACATAACATTTTATAACAAATTGTTATGTACAAAAAAAACATGTGTAATGCTGAAAAGCCTGTATTTAAGCGGCTTTCAGATATTATTTCCAAGAATGAAACTCCTTTTTTTCATGCATTTTATAATAGTTGTCCTTATTCTCATTGGATTTTATCTGTAGTATAATCTGAAATGTTTTTATGAATTTTGCATAAAAATAATCTGGATTTTTGTAAGAAAACAAAGAAAAACTGGAATTTTTAACAATTTTTTCTTTAGGGTTGCAAAAAATGATCGTTTGATATAAAATACTTTCAAGCAACAATTTGTTATAAAATGTTATGTATTAGAATTTTCGTTTCATAAAAACAGGACCAGAAAACTTAAAATAAGTTCCCGGTCCTGTTTTTTCTGATCAGCAGCTTCCTCAAAAACCACTGCTGATCCCCGCCCTTTTAAATTTAGTCCTATTATAGCAGGCGCATCCCCTAGATATTTGGACCCCCACTGCGTCATCCAATTTGGACACGATACCCTCTGTCCGTCACAATACTGTGTCAAAATCGGCTGACGTACATTTGGCCTGGAAAGATAGTTTTGAAACATTTCATCTACAATGAGTGAAATATTCGAAAAAATGTTTCTTCCATAAGACCATTTCTGATCAAATGCCGTAGAAGAAGTAATTGTAAAATTATATCCTTTGTTTCGGTACCCCATAATCCATACTCATTCGGGATTGAAGAAACTCATCCAGATTAATTTTGAAACGGATGTTTATATTGTCTTTTCTAATATCAATGCGTTCAATCAGCTTGTTTACCAGAACCCTCTTCCTGGAAACATCAGCGTTTTGGAAGATTTCTTTCCATGTGGGAAGTTTCCTGTGGATTTCCTCCCATTCCTTTGCAGATACAGAGGATTGTTCTATTTCTGCCTTTATCTGGTTTACTTTATCGTTTTGCGCCTGTTCCCGCATTTCATGTTCTTCGATTACTGACATCAATCTTTCCAGGCTCATAGCATAGCTGCCAGTCATAGCTTCTGGTATTTTACGGTTCATGAAATCAAGTTCATTCCTGATTTTCTCAAGTTCCTTTTTCTTTTTTGCTAATTCCGATTCTTTTTTTCTTTTTTCTTCACTCTGTTTTTGATTGATTAACTGAAAAATATCTTCTTTTTCCTGTAGTTTTTCAATGTAGTCAGACAAAACTTCAAATACAACTCTGTCAACTTCATCAGCTCTGAATTGCTTTGTCTTATCATGAGGAACACCCTGCCATGCCTGATTACATTTATAAATAGGAATTTTGCTTGTACGTCTTTCTCCTGTATTTTTAATCGTCCAATAATTGTATTTACTTCCATTTACCATTTTACCACCGCAATAGCCGCAATGCAAGATATCAATCAAAGGAAGCGTACCATCATTTCTGCTGATTACGGTTACATTCTGATTTTCGAGTTTCTTTGTATACTTGCTGGCACGCAATGCCCGTTTATCCTGTACCCGGTTCCATGTATCATCATCAATAATCCTGATTTCTTCATTCGGTTCATTCGCTATAATCCAGTCTTTGCTGTCCAGAGTCCGGTATTTTCCATTGATTTTTTCTCTGCGTTTGTATGCAGTACGTCCAGAATAAATCGGATTTGTCAAGATACTTGTAATAGTTTCCCCTCTCCAGTTCTTTTTATCAGGAGCAAGTTGCCGGTATTCTTCATTCTCATTTAAGATTTTGGCAATTTTTACAGAACCAAACTCCATATCAAGTGATAAACGGTAAATATATTTTACTATTTCGGTTTCATCTGGACATATCACCAATTTTTTTAATAACCGTCCATGTTTGCTCAATTCACTGGAATTTTCCAGTATATACCCGTAAGGAGCTTTTCCACCCATAAATTTCCCTCCGGCTACCAGTTTCTGGGCTGTATCTTTTACTCTCATTCCTGTGTCTGCACTGCTTTTTTGAGCGTTTCCATATCTAAAAGCTAACATGATCTGCCCCGCTACATCATCTGCCTCCGGAGAGATGCAACCTTCTTTTGCCGAATATACATCAACTCCTAAGTCTTTCAGGTTCATGACATAAACACACATTTCCCATAGCCTGCGCCCGATACGGTCATCCTTATAGACAACTAATATATCATACTCTTTATTTACAGCGTCTTGATAGGCTTCTTGTAAAGCAACTCTATCCTGAACAGAATTTTTATAACCGCTAACCCCTCCCTCAAAGTATTCCTTACCATCAAATTTCCAATCTTTATGTTGATAGATGAAATCTAAAATAATCTGCCTTTGTACCTTTAAATCTCCATCAGCTTCAAGTTGTTGATGAGAACTTACCCTTAATAATATTCTTACCCGTTTCATTGCTTCTGTTTCTTTTTTTACCATAAAATTTCTCCTTTCCTTATTGTTGCGCTGTCTTATGATATACTCATGAGCGATAAACTTTGCCATACTTCAATAATCATGCTTTTTCGATATACTCGTTTAACATTCCTGCTAAAATACTTTTTACTTCTGCTATAATGGAATCATCCTGAAAACTGCACGGAAATTCTAAAGTGATTTTCATACCGTTATCCTCCGTCTCTATGTATTCAAATGCCTGACTATCCACTGATTTCCCCAAGTTTCTGCCTTTTACTCTCATTTTATGAATGGAAAGATTGTCTGATACGTATACGGAATCCGTTTGTTTTACACGCATACATAACACCTCCCCATACCCGGCGCACATCTGAATAAAAGAGGTAAAAAGCACTGGGCTTTGATATTATAATTACTTTTTTTAGAGAAATAAAGATGTTGGATAGGTCTTGAAATTTTTGGTATAAGCATACCTGATACCTCCTTGTTTTTTGTGGATAGTCTTTACAACTAGTTAGCCACAACAAACAATTTGGATTTCAGAGACTTTTTAGCAACTTTTAAGTCCAAGGAAAAGACAAATTGCACAAAAAAATCACTTAAAAAACCTATTTCTAAGTTCTAAAGTGATTTTTCTATCCGATTTTTTGTGCATTTTTCACGAAATTTATCTTTTTTATACTGTTCCCAAAAGTGCTTCATTTTCCTAGAAAAAAAATTGATTTCAACAATAGAATTTGATTTCGTCTGTTACGAAAAATTTCTTCCATGCGGAACAAATAAGAAAAAACTGCGCTGATATAAATACCATTAACTGATTTAATTCTTTCTTTGGAATCTGACTTCCGTTACCTGCCACAATACAGCCGCCTTTTTTTGTCAGCCATATCTTTGTACTATTTGGAGATGGTTTCCCTTTCGATATATGTACATGGATTGGTTCATCATTCTCATTAGCCCAAAAGTAAATCTTATAACCGCTTACTGTGAATAAATTAGGCAATCTGGATTCCTCCTTCTGCCGCATACTGATACAGCAAATGCGCATTGCTTTGGAGTAATTGCTCAAACAGGGCAATTTCTTCATCTGAATACCCTTTTCTTTGAATCCATTTATATTCCGGGAGTTCACATCTTGCGTAGTCGAAGCCGTCCTCTGTCGGTCGTTCAAAATGAACAATTACTTTCTGTACATTATTTTCTTCTATAATCTGTGAGTGTACAATCTCGGTTTCATCAAATAACGTCATGTACGGATACATCATAGCTTTTACACTCCTTTCTTTGTTTTTATTATATCCCCATCTATTGCAAAATACAATCAGTATTTTCGACTGCATCATTAACAATCCACTGTTTACCCTCATAGGCATCTTTCCTAAACAGAATATACGATTTCCATGAAACTATCTTTATTTTTTAATGCTTCTTCCAATAATCCCTGTTTGGATAGGGAAACATAGACAGCCGCCGCTTCTGCCTGACAGTTAATGGATTTCTGCGGATTAAATTCTATATCCGTGAAAGCGTTATATTCCATTAAGGGTATTGTTAATTCCTCATGCAAATGTAAAGTATTGATATAAAGCCAGTTATAAAAACAGGTTTTAGGCTCTGTTGCAAATCGTTTTCCATCAAATTCAAAAGCAATGATTCTTCCGCTGTTTTTCAGGCGTTCATCTCTTTTCGCAAGTTTTGAAGATACATCTAACAAATCTGTATACGGCCCGCCTTTTTCAAATATCTTTCCGGCTTGAAATGCGGATTCAACAGAAAATTCTTTTCCATTTTCTGATTTCATCATGAGATGGAACGCACTCAATTTTACACCAAGTTCATCTTCGGATTTACTGGATATTTCTAAAACTTTTTTCCCGGGATTTTCTTTCAAGTATGACTGATGCAGGCTGTTAATACATCTTCTTTTTTGCTTTTCAGAAAATCCGTTGAAAAATTCAAACTCAATATTTTCCCTGATACAATACTGGTTATCTAAAAATACAACAAAAACAGGTCTGACTGCCATTAGTTTTCTCTCCTTATTAATTCTTCAAACAGTTTTTTGTACGTAGTCCCAGAAAGTCTGTGGTTTCCCTCTATTTCGTGTATTTCGGCATTTCTAAGATAATTTTTTGTGAACCTGGAATCTAATACATCATCATCTTTTCCAAGAATTACAAAAGTACTGCAAGATGTTTCATGAAGCCTTTTATGATAGGCAAGTTCTGTTAATTCCTTTAAATCACGCAGAAATTCTTCTGGATATACCGGTATCAATTCCCGAATGTATCTTGTCGGCGGAATACAGGGATTGGTAAGCAGACATGAAATATTCAGTTCAGCTCCCATTATGTAAGCAAAAAATCCTCCAAAAGAATTTCCTGCGATAAAATTGATATTTTTTATGGTGTATAATCCATCTATAACATTGTATGGAGAACGCTTCTCATAAGCTATCTGCGGTGAACAAATCTCTGAAACAGGATATAACTCTGTTAAGATTCTGTAATTCGTATTTTCGGCAGTTCCATACAAACCATGTAAATTTAAAATCATCTATGCAAAAATCTCCTTGTATAATCTTTTGGTAGATATAGTACTTTCCGTCAGTTTTCTATCTTGCTGTTACACACTATACCCCTCATCATTGAGTAAAATCTTTGTTTGCATTACAGTCGGTATTTCTTTCAAAAAATAATCAGTAATAGATACCAGACTATGCCTTAGATAATCCGCTTCATTTTGCCAGTTCTTCAATGGTTCTTTCAATGAAACAGATAAAATCGTGCTTATATGGTGTCCAAAGATATCTATATCAGTTTCGGGAACATCATTCTCTGACTTCTGCAAAACAATCCTTTTTAACTCTGGATGCCGCAAAAGAAATTTTTCTGACAGTTGTTTCAGTAATTTATCAGCTTTTCCGTAATGTATCATAGCTTTCTGTTCAGACGATTCAAACAGCCGAAGCGACATATAAGGATTATTATCATATGTTTCCAAACGCCAGCATAAATAGTAATTTATTTTACTGTCAGAGTTAATTCCCTCAATGAAAGGAAATTCTGTCCACGGGGATTTTCCATCTGAATCATCCCCCTGTTGGATTTTAAAAGTATCAGAGTTCTGTTTCCACATAGATTCCGGATAGTATGAACGAAAGATATCACGCATAAAATTATATTGAGCAATGCGGCTATGGGAAAGATTATCATTTAAGTAGTTTTCATAATTCATTGCTTTTTTATATTGCCAGTCTCTTTCTTTTGAAGCATCCGAAGCAATTCTTTCCCGGAGACTGTCAATATAGATATCTAAACTTCTGTTGACATTTTCATATTTTTCTATAACAGACAAAAAAGATTCTTTGTTAATTTTACAGTCTGCCATGACATCATGATAAAAGTCACTGCAATAATAAGTATGGAAAAGAACCGTTCGGATTTTTACAGATTCATCAATCCCCAGAACTTTTTTACTACGCAACAGGCATTTGCGGTAATCTGTAACTTCACCCTCATACTGCATACTGCCTATCCTATGGTCGATTACTAAAACACGGTTCAGCCCCCGTAGATTTACAAGGATATCAATACCATCATCTTTCCATTGACAGACATCTATTTTCTGGCTATCTGGCAATTCATCTTCACCCATAAAGGCTAAGAGATCTTTTGCCATATAAAATAATGGATTCTTTGGCTCTGACTTATCATTATACCAAAGTAAACACCAACAGAGAAAAGTATACTCTGTAGAACAATCTCCTGCAAATGTGAAAAAATTCTGTTCCATGATAAAATCCCCTTTTTTCAATCAACAGTTTTCTTGTTTAATTTCTCCAATGCGTCAAATACCTTATGGTATACTACCTGATTTGGATAGTATCTGTAATCGGCAAAGATAGAGATTCCTGTTTTTTGGAAATGTTCTAATATTGCCGCCGCACACGCAGAACTTCGGCTTTCCCCATATTCACACTGGCATATAATATCTAATCCATCTGCTTTTGCAGTATAGATAAATTCTGCCAGATCATCCGCTTCGGTAAAATAAGTATCATAAGTCAGGTTATATTTCGGCAGGACAGACAAATCAATGTCATGTACCGCAACCTGAAAAACACGGCTTGCCTTACCAGAATAATCTACAGGGATATAAGAATCATCCCGAAATGGAGTGGGCGGGTCATAAAAGCTGATAACCGCTGTATTTTTCGGAAAATCCGTCTGTAAAAGTTTTTCTACTGCTTTTCTGGAATAGATATTTACATTCATGTATTTCTCACCTCTCAACAATATTCAGATATTTGTATATAGTTGGATATGATAAGGAACAAAGCCGGGAAAGCTCCTTTTTATTAATTTCCCCTTTCTTGTACTTTGGATAATGCTTGTAAAATATATGTGGGATGTTATTTTCGGTAGTGGCAGGTCTTCCAACTATCTTTCCTTTTGCTTTTGCGTGTTCCATTCCGCTTTTTACCCTCTGGCTTATCATGTTCCTTTCAAGTTCAGCAAAAACCCCCATCAATTTTAACATTCCCTCTGTCATGGGGTCAAGTTCCTTACTGCAATCTACAATGAATGTGCCAAGAACCAGTTTGATTTGTTTTTCTTTTGCAAGTTCTATAATGTCGCAGAGTTGTTTGGTGCTCCGGGTGATTCTGCTGACTTCTGTTGCGTAAATGGTATCACCCTCTTTTACAACATTCAGAAGCTTTGCTAATTCCGCACGGTTTATTTTTGTGCCGCTCTCATATTCCATATAGATTGTTTCATCCGTTGCACCCTGTTGTTTTAGTTCTCGGACTTGTCGGGTAATGTCCTGTAAATCTTCATTCGTGGAACATCTTGCATATCCATAAACCATAGAAGCCTCCTTTTTCAGTGCATCAAAATATCATGTGTCTTGCCCTTGCCATGCAGGCATGAAAAGCCCAATCCAGACAATCCAGATAGATTCCGTTTGGTTCTACATAGTTTTCTTTCAGTTCCTTACGGATAGTCGTCTGAAATTCCATATATTCCTGATAACTCCAATATTCGGCACGCTTTGTTTTTTCATGAGAATACCAATCCATCTGGTAACTGTCAGGGGTATCAGGTATGCACGGAGCACACTTTAAACCCAGTTCATATTGATGCCTTTTTCTTTTAAGCGTGGCAACCTGCAATAGAGAATCATTCACTGGAATATGAAAATATTTTCTTGTATCTTTTACAGACCAGTATCTTGTGTTCATATTGGATTCAATAATTGTTAGATGCAACAAGGCGAAGTTCAGCCATTTTTGAGCAATTCCATATGTCTGTCCACTTGTTTCATTAAATATCTGCATAATTAATTCACATAGTTCATGGTGTGTTTTATCAAATGTTTCTTGACCGTTATCAGCTTCGTTTGCCGATTGTAAGAGATTTGGAATTCTATCAGAAAGAAGATGCTCTGTTATTAAGATTAGGTTACCCTGTCTGCTGTCATTCATTTGAACCGGGAACAGTCCTCGCCGACCGGAATCCAGAAAAGCTCCGTGTATCGCTTTTAATATGATTTGTGAATGGTCATCTTCTCCATTAATGTTATAGTGCTTGTATAACAAATATTCTGTTTCCCTATTCATTGTGTTCTCCTTTTAATTTTTGATAACATCTGTCATAAATTATAAATGAAATGGTGTGTTATATTTCATTTATAGTTCTGATGCAGAATCCTATGTAATCTTAATGGTTTCTCCATACAGAAAACTATAAATGAAAAGAGATGTTTGTTTTTATATCTGATTTTTTAGTATTGCTTCACACCGCATTACTTTTTCACTTTCATTTAGATTATCATTTAAAATAACTTCCATTATAGCTTTCTTTTGAGCCTGACGGATAGGAATAATATTTGTTTTAGCTTCATTATTCTGCGTAAGTTCTTTCTTTATGTTTTTTATTTCCTTGTAGTTTCTCCAACATAAATAAATGGCTACTCCCACAAATACAACTGGCAAAATCGACATAGCAATAGAAATAATAATTATCCCTATACCATTTTGGATAGTGGCTAAAGGCATAAAAAGCAATGCTATTGGAATTGGAATGCCGCATACTCCTAACCAAATCCAAACAAATTTCAACCAACATTTTTTCTTTCTGTCGTTTAGAACAGAACATTCATTGTCATATTGCCGTTTTATATTTTCTATAGAAACATCTTCCGGGTCGATCTTTCCTTTAACAGAATCTTCGCATTCATCAGATATTAAGCGATTGCCTGATTTCATTCGAGTTCCAACAGAACCTCTAAAATTGCCCGAAACAAAACATTCATATTTTTGCCCGCTGAATTCATAAATAACATGATAGACTGGACAATACCATATCTGGCAAATTTCATCGGAATCAAATTCCATGTGCAAATCTGCATATGCCTGACCGGGAATTTTCCCGATGCACTCTTTCTTTGCCATTGACTTCGCTTTAGACAGTTCAGTATCAACATCACTTTCATTTAGCGGTTTCGATTGCCTGATTACCATTCCATCTTTAACTGCTTCTTGCGAATAAGGAATTTTCTGATTTTCTACTGAATCTGAATGAAATATTATACTTGAAAATAAATCATCAGCAGCATGATTTTCCAAATGCATGGGAAATGGATATTCCTTATCATGATAGTAAGTATGATTCCCTCTTATCTCACCGGAATTCCTTTTCCGTCCGGTTTCCTTTTCGTATGAGACATTTTCAGTAACAGGTACAGTCACTTCTCTGGGTTCCCAAGGCTTGGTAAGTGCATCTCCGGAATAACCTTTTGCTGTGGATGTGAAAGGATGCAATACACCGCTTTTCCATCTTTTCGCTTTTGTGTCATAATAATCAAATCCAGATTTTTTATGTTCCTCTCCAAAACGGTCAAAATAATGAATCTGCTGTTCATAATGTGTTTCCTGTTCCGTCCAACGTTCTTTAAAAATACTGACTGCATTCCATTTAGCTGTATAACTGATTTCTAATCGTTCTACGGGATAATACTCCTTATCAATCGAAACAAGGCGGCTATGGCAAATTGCTTCAACAGGTGATGTTTCTTTTTCGCTTAGGTATCGAATTACCTCTTTCCAAACAGTAGATTTTTGAACAGAAAACGGAATAACAAAGGTTTCTCTATTTTCAAAATTCATAGATTTTTCCCTCCTTGGATTACTCTCCAAAATAATATACTTCTTCCTCATACCTGTTACAAAGCCTGGTAAAAGCTGATTCAAAGTCAGACATTTCAACTTCGGTATAATCATGGATAAATTCTTCTACACAAATCATCCCATCTGTAAACCAGCGTTGGTGTTCCTCGTTATCTCCCATATAGGAAATCGACCTTAAAACGGCTTCTGTAAACTTTCCACAGGCATCAAATTCCCATTGTTTTATGTTGTCTGGATAATTATTAATTGAAGAAAAAATTGCTAAACGGTCTGTCAGGGCAGTATCTGAACATGAAATCATACAATGTTTGATATGTACCGTCAAATATTTCCATGTATCTAAAAATAAAGTCTTAAAAATATCTAATGACATTCCCCGACAGGCTTCCAAATCATTCAACAACTGATCCCAATTATTTTTTAATTCTTCCCGGTCATTTTGAGCTTTCACCTTTTACCTCCTTCGGTTGTTTACAATCATAATATTTTCTATAAGCGATACCTTTCAGCAAGGAAATCTCTTGATATATTGATTATAATAAGTCCTCTGGGATGTACAAGGGCACTTAATAATTTCATAATATTTAGGTGTATGTCAGGATTTCATTTTCTGGCATGGTTTTTCCTGCCCGTTCCTGCAATATTTCCTTATTACACAATCACAGCACAATGGACGTCTGCTTGTGCAGATTTCTCCATAACCTGTTGCACAATACGACCACAAAATATAATCCACTTCCGCAACATGCCTGTTTAAGATATCTGCAATTTCCCTGACAATTTCCATTGCTTCAAATACTGGAACAATTTCCAGTTCTGAACAGGCTAATATACTGTTTCCCAGTATCCGGCGGACATGTCTGTCAGGTTTTGCAAGGTCATAACCGACATTCCGCAGATATTCCGCTGTCAGGGCTTCGCTCAATTGTTTCATCTTATTTTCACTGTCAGATTGTGAGAGTGTTTCTATCAGTGTTTGAAAAGAGGAATCTTTCTCTATAAAACGCTTGTAGTAACTGTCAATACTTCCGAAAGTATCTTCCCATTGTTTTAATTTTCTGATATTATCAGGAATCAAACCTTTTAATTGATTATTAGTGCTTATGCCTGCCAATTTCTGTACTTTGATTTCCTCTTTCAGTGTTTCTACAGAACAGGAGAGTAGAGTATCGGCATCATAGTTTTGGAAAATTTTATCTATAGACAGGATTCTTCCTGTGCTTTCATCAATATCTTTCTCCACACGCTCCCATGAAATTCCCGAACTCAACATAGCGTATACCATGCCCCGGATATGGTCGCTGATTGTAAAGTGTTTTCCCTGTTCCCTTTTTTCAATCTGCTTCTTTACGTGAGTATTCTCCCACAATTTTTTCCCATGCAGAACAGTTTTTAAATATTCCCCCATGATTTCTACTGATTCTGCGGTTCTTGCAATCGCTTCTTTGTTCATTTGTTTTTTTCTCCTTTTTCTGGCTGTTGATACTGTCTCGGACAGGAGTGCTTTACTTCAATAAACAATTCCGGGCTGACATTCAGCGCAAGACAGATAGCCCTTAAATCATCTGCATATAATGTACGTTTTCCATTCAAAATAGCATTGAATGTATTCTTTGGAATCCCTGCTTTTTCCGCAACGGCCACTTGCTTCAATCCATTTTCATCTATATATGCACGAACTTTCTGATAAACAGACATATTCCGTATCTCCTTTTTCTATTTCTACTATAAAAGTACTGCTGAAATAGTCAAGAGTACTTAATAATTTGGTAACATTGTAACATTTTAGTAATATTTAATGTGCCTGAGAATTTTATGAGCATACTGTTTTTCATCCCCCTTTCACTTCCAGAATTTCATGATTTTTTACCATAATATCACAGTAATACTGTATTTTCAAGTTAAAAATCCAGTTTTTCATGATTTTTAACTTTACTTTTCAGATTCTGTGTGTATAATTAGAATAGAATAAAGGCAGGTGATGGAATTGAAATATGAAATAGGCGGGCGAATCCGCAAATATCGAGAAGCATGTGGGATAAGCCAGGTACAGTTAGCTGAAAAACTGGGGATAAGCAATAACAGGGTTTCAAATTGGGAACAGGGAATCAACAGGCCAGATGCAGATATTCTTGCTGACATATGCAGAGCATTAAATATTTCCCCAAGTGAATTGTTGGATGTCCGTTTATCTTCTGATGAACTGAATGAGAAAGAACGGGAGATTATCCGGGCATATCGTTCAAAGCCGGAATTACAGCCGGCAGTAGATATTTTACTGGGGATTTCCGGTGATTCATAATTTGTTATGGGAAACCTTATATATTTTTGAGATTAGATTAAAGTAACTGTTTTTATCTTGTTCATAAAAATTCATGAAACCGTCAGGATATTTTGTGAAACAAGATGCATCTAACCGAGATGGAAAAGAACAGTGTTACCTATATATTTATCCATATGGAAAAGAAAACAGGCTCAAAATGGAAGAGAACCTTTGAGAAAGGGTGTAGACCATGAAACATTTACAGGAAAAACAGACGCTTCTAAAATCCCACGTTTAAACATATATCTGATTTGATTTACGCGGTCAATGAGGGAAATATCCTTGTATTCATGGATATTGAACGAATGCCGTAAGGGTTCATGCAAACAGCTTGCTGTAGGGTATGGTACCAGGATGGGAGAAAATTTTTCAAACATCCAACTCCTTGTATATCTGCGTATGAAAATAGCCATTGAAATTCCATCAATGGCTATTTATTAAATATCCATCCTCTATTTATGGTGGTGAATGGTAGAGAAATCATAAACTTTTGAAATTAAAATTCCAAATCATTTTCTGAAAAGTTATCTATCTCTCCACCATCCTCTATCATAGATGGAGGAGTAATGTAAGGTATACGGAATTGCTTTATTCTTACCCCGTCATAAAAACTTCCTCTCGCATTGCTCTTATGTTTGTATCCGGCTTCAGTCATTGCTTTTTTAAATGCGGGGCAGCTTTTGATATGTTCACCTGTATTTATGCAGTAATCCTTATAATTATTATAGAGTTCACCTGCTTTTTCAGAATAGGCCCTGTCAGTTTCACAGCATTCAAACAGATAATTTTGAATCCAATTATTTTCAGCCCGATATGTTTTAATTGCTTGTTTTACAATTTCCGGCTGTGATATTTTATAATCTGATTCTATGAATTTCTGCGCTCCCTGTATCATCCATGATAATACAGCACCCCCGGAGTTTTGAAATAAGTATTCTGTATAATTTTTTATTTCCTCACTGTCATGAATAACAGTCTGAAAAGGCACAACAACCAATCTGCGCCATGTTCCGTTATCCAATGCTTCAACAGATGGAAGATGGTTGGTACATAGAACAGTTGTATGTGTTGGTATAAATGAAAATGGATTTTTATATTTTTTCTCTGCATATATCATGTCTGTAGAACATAATTGTTTTAAAGAAGCTGTATCAAGCTGTCTGCCGTCTTCCAGTTCCGAAGCAATTACCAGACGTTTCCCACGCAGTTCAGCAAATTCATTCTTTTTATTTATCCGGGAATTTTTTATAAGTATCTCCGCTGATAGATTGCCGGAATAATTTCCCATAACCATAGAAAGCAGATTAAAAAACGTGCTTTTACCATTTTTTCCTGTACCGTAAGCAATAATAAGGTTCTCACAATATACCTTTCCGATCAGACACATTCCGGCGATATACTGTAAGTACTGTTTTAATGATTGATTATGATTGGTAATGGTTTCCAAAAAGTTCTGAAATAACTCTGCGTTTTGTAAATCTGGGCTTACTGTTGTCATCTTTGTACAATAATCCAAGGAATTATGTGGATTTTGTGTTCCTGTCCGCAAGTTTATGATACCAGCAGGGGTATTTAATAAAAATCCGTCTTTGTCGAGTTTTTCTATATCAATTTCAACCATAGGCTGTGCTTCGGATAAAACGGCAGTAATACAGGAAGCGTTACGACGTTTCATAACAAATTTCCGATAATTTTCAGCATTCTTAATATTTCCTTTTACGCTTTCCTGCTTCGAAACATCATCATTTATGATCGCATTATTTTCCTCTTTTCTGGCTTCTGTCAGTAAAGAAGAAACCTCTTTTAATTGATATGTTGTCAGAAGCTGTACAAAACGATGGATTTTGGTTTTACTTTCAACCCATACTTTACCATTGTAATAAAGATAGTCCGTTGCGGTAGAATAACGGACAACATCTTTAAATACCTTTACGAATACATTCGTCTGTCCTAAATCCGTAAAATCATTTGGTTTCAATGTTTCTGCTTTCGAAAACAATTCGTATAATTCCGGCGGAAGATAATCAGGACTGTTCTCCGTTTTTTCATGATAATGTTTACAAACACTTTCCCAGATACTGATTAGTTCTGTTTCTTCCATAGGCGGTACACATTTTTTAATTTCGCTACAAAATGCGGAATATGCTTTATCAGATTCTCCCCAGCGTGTGACTACACGGGTTGCATAGTCAAAAAGTGTACTATGTCGTTTCCCATAAGGAATAATACTGTTATTTTCTGGAAAACTATTCTTATTAAATGATTCCTGAATATCTATTTCAACTGTTTCCATAAAATCTGACAATACAATATCTCCATCATAAAATTCTATCTGCGGATTTTCAACACCAAAGAAAAAACGGGCAGAATCCTTTGCATTAGCATCAAATGCTGTAAAATAGGCGCATACTTTATTTTTCAGTTTTTGATATTCTGTACTGTTTTCAATCAGCCTGTCAGGAAAATATACATGGAACTTCGGACGTGCCGCCTTTCCATCTTTTATTTTCATGTGGTTTCTTGAAAATACAATATAAAAACATACATTCGGAAACTGTTCCTTAATATCAACAGGATATATCCAATCGGAAGAATTATCACTGTCAGAATTATCAATATCGAACATGGTACAGTTTGATTGGATAAAATGCTCTTTTTTTCTGTGATTATTCTTGTACCTGGCACACACATGGTCATGGGATACGGCTGTCTTTAAATCATTTTCGGAACTTATTTGAATCTCATTCGGATAAAACTGATTGCTTGCAGTCTGGCATGTGTTGCTGTAAAATAGTGTAAAATTGGTTTTTGTCATCGTGTTTACCTCCTATTTTCCATACAGAGAGATTGTCTCTGAAATTTTTGTATTTGAGGGCATAAAAAACAGCCATGTTGTTATCCCAAAAGATAACTAACATGACTGTTTTCGTTAGTTTTTAGAATTATGGCTTGTCCGGTCAATGATTACCGATATTCGACGGAATAAGCAGATTTCCCTGTCATTTTGATAATCAATTCATTCAGTGTAAGGGCTTTGCAACCCTGAATCACCGTGTATTCCGGTACCATTCCGTATAAACCCGATTCATCGTAAAAGACATAATCGCCAGTATATTCGCCCGTATCGTCGCATCCGGCCAGGTCGCATAGATCTCGCTGGATGCGACGTTTTTAATATAATCTTTATATCGGATATAATAATCAGTCGCAGTCGTATCTGTCGGGGCGCCGTCATGCACTACGACATATTCCGGTACTACAACTCTGCTAAGTACAATTTCACCGGTCTGACGGACAGGCTTGATCTCGGCTTCTTCGATTTTCGGAGGGAAATTGCCAAACAAGGTATTTGCAGGAATGACAATGTCGTCCGGCCAGGTGGCTGCCGCGCCTATCGGCTGTAACCGGATATCCTGCACAGCAGTCTGGTCTGAAAGCACCTGAACTCCGTTCACCGTTACCGGCTGGTAGCCTTCCGCCGTAATCTGAATCGTGTATTGTGCATATGGCTGTGTTTCGGACGGCTCCAGGCTGTATTCCAGCGGCGGTGCCTCCAAATCAACCTGTTCTGTCTGTCCGGACTCATTCGTACTGATTTCTTCGAATGTACTGTCCGGTTCTCCCGTATAAGAAATCGTAACTCTTGCGTCCGCAATCGGATCCCTGTTAACCCTGGATTCCACGCTTACCCGCAGCCTGCCCGTATCCGGCATGTCTGCCTGCGTATGATATATACTCTTCATAAGCACACAAATATCCTTCTGTTCTTACTATCAGCATATGCAGCCTGCCCGATTGTGTGTAACTTTATTCCTGTTCCCGGATAATATTTTTGACCGCTTCCGCCTGATTGCGGATATGATTGCGCATCGCGTCTGCCACACGTTCTTTATCCTTCTCCCTTAATGCTTCCAGAATCGTCTTGTGTTCTTTAATCAGCATCGGGTAGTTTTCTTTTTCCTTTAAATATTCCACACGGTAACGATATATCTGCTCTCTTAAATTATTCAGCAAAGTTACGAGTTTCGGATTGTCAGTCGATTCATAAATAATATCATGAAATTCGACATCATAAGCAACGATTTTGCTCAGATTTCCGGTCTGAATCGCATTTTCAAAATTTTTCGCAGCGAGTGTAAGATTTTTGAGCTGTTCCTCGGTCATCTTATCACATGCAACCTGAACTGCCAGATCATCCAATGCTTCCCGGATTTGCAAAACATCTTCCATATTTTTTTCTGTCATTCTGGCTACCTCCGCACCTTTTCTTGGTATGGTAACGGCAAGCCCTTCCTGCTCCAGCATCCGGATCGCTTCCCGGATCGGTGTTCGGCTGACGCCTAATTTTGCAGCAAGCTGCAGTTCCATCAAACGTTCACCTGGTCGTAAATCTCCTTTTAATATGGCCTCTCGCAGTGTTTGAAATACAACATCACGCAAAGGCAGATACGCATTCATGTTTAATTTCAAATCTTCTGACATTTTCCTACCCTCTGTCTTTTATACATTAAATATCGTTGTCACATAAATCTGTCTGGCTAATCCGCTTGCACGCAGTGCATCTGCAGCGTCTCTTGCCGCGCCCCGTTCCTCAAATAATGCAAATACTGTAGGCCCGCTGCCGCTCATCATCGCATTTAACGCTCCATGTTCCAGCAAATGTTCCTTGATCTGCGCAATGACCGGATATTCCTTTATCGTCACTTCTTCCAAAATGTTTCCCATATGTGAAGCCATCGCGTTTAAATTCTGCTGCTTAATATCTGTGATCAGCTGATCAATATCCGGGTGCTTCGTCTGTTCATCTAATGACAGCCTGTCATACACCCATTTCGTGGATACACTGATTCCTGGTTTTGCAATGACTACCGGACAGCGCGGAACCGCGGGAAGCCTTGTCAGCTTCTCTCCAATGCCTTCTGCGAGAGCGGTTCCCCGCATCAGACAGTACGGTACATCGGCTCCCAGTCTTAATGCCCGCTTTGCAAGCTGCCTTTGCGAAAGCTTAAGATCATACATCAGATTCATTCCATACAGCACCGCGGCCGCGTCCGTGCTTCCGCCAGCCATACCTGCAGATACGGGAATGCATTTTTTAATATCAATGCGTACTCCCTGCGTAAGCTTAAATTCGTCCATCAAAAGTCTGGCTGCTTTAAATGCAATATTGTGCTCGTCCACCGGCAGAAATCTTATGTTTGTCGTCAGCTGAATGTCCGGTTCTGCTGTTTTTTCCATCTGTACACTATCGAACAAATGTATCGTCTGCATAATCATACGTACAAGATGATACCCATCCTCCCGGCATCCGGTAACATCCAGGCCAAGATTGACCTTTGCAAGCGCTTTTAGCCTGATCTCATCCATTACTCCATCCTCCAAAATTGCTTGTTTTGTTTCTTAAATATTGTATAATGTATTATGTATACAATATACAATATTTATTGAAAAAAGTCAACAGGACTACGAAATATTTCATATAAAAACAGCCTGGGACATTTTAATGACATCAAATATACAGGACTTTTAGCTTTAATGTATCATAATCATCATCAAGCTTATTAAAAGATACATATCCCCAGAAAATACTGTCTTTCGATACCGACAATGCGTTTCCTCTTGACGTAGATAAATGCTGATAAGATGTTCCCATCAGACATACCAGCTCCTGCGACATGCCTCCGCCAAACGGAGAATAAAAGTTCTCATCCATATAGACGGCAAGAATCGTATGTCCCGCAAAGCTTTTATCATACCAGTACTCAATATGGTTATCGGATATACCTTTACGGCTGTGAAAAAATTCCTGTTCCTTGTCCGGGCCGTTTTTGTCTATACGTATTTCGATCGACCATTCCTGCGGATTGAAGACAGACAATCCCTGCTGATAGCTTGCCGAATTTTCATTCACACGTCCATCCGCAAAGTCAATGCCAGCATTGTATCCCTGGTCATATCCTTCCTTAAGGCCGTCCTGCCGTCCTTTGTCCTGCCCGTTATTATACTGAAGCAATGCCAGGTCTTTGATTGCCTGGTTAAATTTCTGAAAAGAATCCTGCGCGCCTACTTGTATCCCTTTGTCAGTAATGGTGGCCGCCATGATAGATTTTCCATTACTGACAGATTGAAAAGACTGTGTAATCCATCCCTGCAGATTTGCGACATTTTGATCTAACTGCTGATTCTGCCGCTGGAGGAAATTCAGTTTTGCACTGACAGACGCATTTTTATATTGATTCACATCTCCGATATCCTCATTTTTATTTTCCATGCCAAAAAATACTTTTAATTTATGCCATGCATTTGCTGCAAAGGCCATCAGTGACTTTTCTTCAGACGGATCTTTTGCGGCATCATATGCGGCGGACAAGTCTTCCTGCGAGCCGATGTCATGATTTTTCGTAATCTGCATAAAGCTTGCCTTGGCAGTTTCCCAGGCTCCCTGAATATCGTCTGTACAAATATACATCTCGCCGTCATAAATGATGTAATCTCCCGCGCTATATGCTGTGTTTTCATGAAACGCAACCGCTATTTTATCTGTCGCATTCGATGTAATAACCGCTGCCTTGCTGCTGACGGACGGTATTGCGACAAGCATCCCGGAGATAAGCACCGCGCAAAGCACTTTCCCCGTGTTCATTTTATTGTTCATAAAACATTCCTCCTGTTTTTGTATGCAATTTTAATTTTTATCATGTATTACTTTTTATCATGTATTACATTCATGTTTTTATTCCATATCTTTATTTTTCTTTGTATACATGAATGGATACAATATCAATATTCCTCGTCGGCTTATTTGCAAACGAAAGAAGCAATGCGTTTCCGCTCGTTGACAGTGCTACATTTGATGGAAGTCTCCCTGGCTTTTTAAATTCCACTACAATAGAGGTATCCTCATCCTCCAATCGAATCGGATCTTCTTCTGTTACCAGTGGTATCTGGTACACATACGCGGACCCGCTTTCCTGATACATATAACCGGATGCGCCTTCCTGCTGCGGCTGTGCCAGTAATGTAATATTAGAAAGCCACTTTTCTTTTTCCAGTTCACCGACTCGTGACTGTGCATCTGTTACGCCCGAATGAAGGTTTTCCATTCCTTCTTCTACTGTTTCTGCTCCTCCGATTCCCTGCAGAGCTTCGAATAAACCGCTGATTCCATCTTTGGACAGAATTTTGATGATCGAGCCGATTTTTTGAAATATGGTATCTCCTTCAACTTTACCCGCATCCTCTACATCTCCGATCAAAGCATCTGTATCATCCGCCTGTTTTTGCAGCTTTTCGTCCGCTTCCTGCCTTGCCTTTTTTTCTTCTTCCAGATCCTTTTCAAAATCTGACTGCTGCTTGTCAAGCTGATTTTTCAGCTCCTGATCGTTTTTTTCTAATTCCGCCTTCGTATCTTCCAGTGCTTTGCCGTTATCATCCAAAGAGTGTTCCAGATCTTTTACTGCTTTGTCAAAGTTTTCATCCTGTTTGATATTTTCATCCTTGAGCTGCTTTACGATCCGATTTAATTCCTGAATCGCCCTTGTATAGATCTGGTCGTTTCCAGCCAAAATATCTACAAACTGCGCAATTGTGAGATTTCCTGTGGAGACTTGCGACGACTGGATCTCGCTGCCGGAACCTGTGACCTTTTCCAGATTGTTCCCCGATATCATAATGGCATTTGAAAGCTGTTCCGTTACGGAATTAATATGCTGGATGGACTGATTGATATTCGTTATGCTTGTCTGCAGTTTCTGAATATCGGAACTCTTTTGCTGATCCAGTGTTTTCAATGCCTGTACCTGCTGCGTCAATGTATTGACAGACGACTGCACCTCGCTGATTTTGGCCGTCAGCTTTTCAATCTGGCTGAACAGTTCCTTATTTGCTGCCTGCAGGACTTTCTTTTGAATCAGCTTCATATCCGCGTCTGTAAAATAATCCACTCCCTTTACAGGCGTTTTGATACTTTTTTTGATGCTTGCGATGATATTTTTCTTCATCGTTTCCAGCTGCTGTTTCGTAATCTTTTCAACAGAGCCCTGAATCATAGATTCCACATGCAGCGCGTTTTTCAGCCTTTCCAGATCCTGCTGCGTCATTCCATAAGAGCTGCTCTGTATGTACATTTTCAGAGTTTCAGACAGTTCCTGCCTGATGCGCTCTTCCATTCTCTGTTTTTCTTCCGCTGTCAGCTGCTGTGTAACGTTAACCTGTGCCAGTGCATCTTCCAATGCTTCTTCTACGGCAAGCCTGATATACTTTTTCTGCTCCGGTGTCAGGCCGCCGTCTCCGGAAATCCCAAGTTCCGCCAGCAGCGCGGTGATCATATCCCGCAGTTCCTCTTCCCCGACCGCAGTTATTTTGATATTTCCATCAAAATCTTCATCAGATAACAGTTCATATATTTTATCTCCTTTTAACTGCTCGGCTACCGCTTTTTGAATCCTTTCCGCCAGAATATCCGCCTCCAGCGTATTTAATACCCGTTCGCTCACATCATCCGAAATCTGCTGTATCCTCTCTGGCGTAATCCGTACGGCCTCGCCTTCCCCGGTCGATGCGTTCGTTCTGTCCGTAAATAAATAAATCACAAGAAGGATTGCTAACAGTATAATAAGCAGTCCGCCAATGAGAAAGGCTATTTTCGTGCGATCTATCTCTTCGTATTGATTCTCATTTTGCTCCATAAATGTTTCCTTTCTTGTTCATCGCTGTAATCTTCCGTCTTACGCTGGCGCAAATGCAGGCGCTGTATGTACCGTTATTTCCACCGGGCTTTACCGGACTCTTTCAGCGATTGATTTTCTTAGCTGCTTGTTATGTCATCGTTACTGTAAATCCAAATAAAATTTTTACAGGAAATACTTTTCAAAATCTTTATTTTTTGGTATATTAGTAGTTGTAAATGCCGAAATACAAATTACTTAATATGAACAAAGAGGTGTACGATTGAATCCAGATGACATATTCCAATTAGTTGTACTTGTTATTTTATTACTGCTTTCTGCATTTTTTTCCTCTGCAGAAACTTCTTTAACGACATTTAACCGAATCCGTATGCGGACACTTGCCGATGAAGGCAATAAGCGCGCCGCCCGTGCGTTAAAAATCACAGAAGAGTCCGGTAAAATGCTCAGTGCTATTTTAATCGGCAATAATGTTGTAAACCTGTCTGCTTCCAGTATCGCAACTTCTCTGGCCATTCGATTATTCGGCAGCGTCGGCGCCGGAATTGCGACTGGGATATTGACTGTGCTCATTCTGATTTTTGGTGAAATTTCTCCCAAGACGCTTGCCACATTACATGCCGAAAAGCTTGCGATTTTATATGCTGGTATCATCCAGTCGCTTATGACCGTACTGACACCGGTCATCTTTATTATTAATAAACTGTCTAACCTGTTTCTTCGTCTGCTCCGGGTAGATCCGAATAAAAATAAGGACACCCTGACAGAAGAAGAACTGAAAACAATCGTAGACGTCAGCCACGAAACCGGTATTATCGAAACAGAAGAACGTGAAATGATTCACAACGTGTTCGATTTTTCAGATGCTGTGGCAAAAGAAATTATGACGCCTCGCATTGATATGACATTTGTAAAACTGGACAGCACGTATCGGGAAATTCTGGAAATTTACCGTGAAAACCACTATACAAGAATACCTGTTTACAAAGATACTACCGATAATGTGATTGGTATTTTGAATATGAAAGACCTTCTGCTGTACGAAGATGTGGAACATTTTTCGATATCCAATATTCTCCGTGAGCCGTTTTTTACTTATGAAAAGAAGAATACGGCAGAATTGTTTTTGGAAATGCAGACAAAATCCATTAATCTGGCCATTGTGCTGAATGAATACGGCATTACCGCCGGCATGGTCACCATGGAAGACCTTCTTGAAGAAATCGTCGGTGAAATTCATGACGAATATGACGCAAATGAATCAGACCCGCTTACGAAAATAAGCGACACCCATTTTCTCGTGGCTGGTTCCATGAATCTGGAAGATCTTTGCGATGAACTGGATATCAGCCTGACTTCTGACGATTATGATACGATCGGCGGATATTTTATCGGCCAATGCGACCATCTGCCAAAAGCCGGAGAGCAGATTATTACAGATGACAACATTCGTCTTACGGTTACTTCCGTCATCAAAAACCGCATTCAGCAGATTAAAATCCAGCTGCCGGAGCGAACTTCCGAAAACGAGTCCCGTTAACCGCCGCAAACTATCCACCTCGAAAATGGCGGCGACCTTATCTGCCAATATTTTTTATCACTGCAAGATTTCATATGTTTTTCACCTCCTGCCCCCGGCAAAGCCGCCTGAAGCTGCGGGCAGGAGGTATTTGTCTGCCATTCTCGCTGACCTTAAAATTAAGGCAGACGTCTTTACAAGCTCCATCATAAATTCATTTTGATAATCAAAATTCCTGCATTGGATATGCCTGCGGACAAACCGCTCTGTCTTTCCCTTCCCGCTGATATGACGGAATAACGGATTATTAGGAATAACGGCTAACTGCTCTTCATACAGCCTGTACAGCCTGTTGATATTCTTTTTATTATATATGGATTCCTGATGATATTGATTGATCAGATAAATAACGTTTTCCTGTAAGATATGTCTGTTTTGAAAATAAGCATCCAGATTTTGACGCTCCTGTGAAAGGCTCACAACTGCCACATCTGCCTGCGACAGCAAAAAGTCAGATATTTCGTCTCTGCCGCTGCCGCAGTCTATAAAAGTAAGATCCGACATCCGCTGTGCAAACGAAACAATCTGCCGGATTGCCGCTAATACGGCTTTCGGATATTTTTCCTGTTTTTGATACTCTCCCTGCGGCAAATAATACATACGACCCCTGATAACCGGAACCATCCGTTCCATCAGCGTTTCTTCTGTCAGCTTCTTTCTTTCCGCCAGCCTGGTCAGTGTTTCCCATTCATCCTGTATCCCGCATATCGGCTCTTTTGCCAAAGATCTGGGTTTTATGCCGGTTCCAAGCTTTTGATACAAATCTCCCCGCTGATTGCTGCTCTGCAGCAGTATCGTCTTCATATGCCACGCATCTGCACATACACTGGCAACGGCAGCCATGCCGCTTGTTGTCCCGCACCCGTCTTCTTCACTCCAGAATACAATATTCAATGTCATTCCTCCATTCCCTTTTTCTCATGTATTTTAGCAGATTGATCGTAAGGAACTGTATGTAAATAACAGTTCAGATAACCCTTGAGCTGTTACGCATCCGGCCATTGAAAAACGCTTCGCGATAGGCCGGATCACTTCCCAGATGCCGATATGAGACAGATGCCGTCTTTCCCTGCTTGGCGTTCCTGACAGCCCGTATCGTACGCACCCTGTCAAGTACCGCAAACATTCGAAGCAGCTGCACAAGAATATGTTCCATCCCGACCGAAATATGCGCAAACTTATACACCGGCTCATACTGCATGCCAATCCGATATTCCTCATCTGCCTCATCAAAAGGCAGCAGCATCCATCGTTCAACAAGACAATCCTCCCATTGCAAATATTTTTTTATTTTTTTTGCCGCAAATTCTGAACAAAAACCACGCAGCAATACAGCCGCTGACAGACCGCTTTCCTGTATAAAATACTGATAAAAATCCAGATTTCTCCGGTCACAATCAACGACCAGTACCCTTTTGCTGCACAAGGCCAGGCACAATTCCTGCGGCTGGCTCCCTAACTGCACAAGTACATAATCATACTCCAGTTCATGCCACTGCACCACAGGTACCAGGCGCATAAAATCCACTTCATGATAAGTAACCACCATCAGCTGATCATTCGGCGACGGCACACATTGATACAAAATCCCATCCTCTGAATCATCTATCACACATACACTTTTTCCTGCATTTTGTACCGCATATGCCGTATACATACAGATATCCGCCGGATAACTTCCAAAAAAACCTATAATTTCAGGCAAATTTAGCCACCTTCTTTCTTTTTTATAACAGTATTGAAACACTGCCGTTTTCATTCCATGTTATTTCTTCACAAAAAATAAATATTTTAAATTCAATATCTGCTTTTTCATATCACTTGTAACAGTTCAGATAACCCTTGAACTGTTACGCATCCGGCCATTGAAAATCGCTTCGCGATGGGCCGTATGCCTGCAGCCGCTACATTTTCATACGGTCTGCACAGAGAATGCGCAGACCTACCTGAACTGTTACTATCACTTTTCAGTCAATATTATTTTAACAGGGATTTTATTGATGTAATTTTTTATGATGCTGCTTACGTGCCTTATATTCAGACAATTGAAATAAGAAAAATAAGATAGTTCATATGATACCAAGATTTCAGACATTTGTAAAGAGAAATTTAATGATCTTTTTCGATTTGTGCAAAATGCATAAAAATCCTGTAAAGACCCATGGGAACCTTTACAGGATTTTGTAACAGTTCAGATAACCCTTGAACTGTTACGGGATTTTAACAGTTTACTTCATCAAAGCTTCACGGCTACTTCAATAAATCCAGCCGCATATGGCCCTACCGCATATGGATCCACATAAAAACGGACTTTGCCATTTTTCAGATAATAATGGTTGTCGTTAAAATCTATCTGATCCAGCGTCTCCTTTACACCATCGCGATCCGGGAAAAACATAAATGTTTCTTCTTTCTGTGTCTTGTCAAATTTTTTTAAATACAGTCCCCGCACTTTTTCATTGACCTGTTTTTTACTCATTCCAAGCAAAGTGGCTGCAGACACTTTTTTACCCGTCTTCGAATCAAAGATATAAGTATAACGGTACGGCATTCCATGTGCCCCCATGGAATAATCGTAGCCGGTTTGGAGTATACAGATATATTTTTCATCATTTGCCGTAATCTCACATTTTACATCATCCGCATAATAGCTGTCTGTACTGTCCGTCTGCTGTATTGTTTCTTCTGCTTCTTTTAAGTTTTCAATCGCGCTTTTTTTCCATTTTTTCAACAGCTTTTGATAAAACTGATTGAATGTCTTTGCCGCTTCGCTGTCACCATCCGCATGCGGATATTCAAAAGAGATTTCTTTATATATACGTCCTTCTTCTGTCTTGTATTCTTTTTGGTATGTCTTTGTTGTCAGCTGCATTCCTTCTGCTTCACTTTGCGGCTGCTTCTGCGCTGCCTCGGTTTTTGTTACTGTTACCCTTGTTTCTGCCTGGCTGACCACAGGTGCCAGACAAGGCAGCGTCAGCATGGATGCTAAGATTGTGATTCCTAATTTCTTTGCGATTTCTTTTCTTTTCATGTCCGTTTCCTCCATTGGTATTGTTGTATATTTATGTTCTTATATCATTAGACGCCTCTGTTGTAAAAAAGTTTCATAGGAGGTAAAAATAGTCAGCGGCACGTTCTGGTGAAAAAAATCAGAGCAAAAAGCATAAAGCGCAATCATAGAGCCGGAAATCCTTAAAACAGATCTCCGGCTCTATTTTATACCCTAATTGTGCGTAATAACACAAATATTATTTTAAAGCAATTCCAAGTTCTTCCAGCTGTCCCGCATCTACCGCCTCCGGTGCCTCTGACATCAGATCCGACGCATCCTTCACCTTCGGAAACGCAATTACATCACGGATGGAATCCGCATGTACCATATGCATAACCATCCGGTCAAACCCATACGCAAGTCCCGCATGCGGCGGTACGCCATACTGAAAAGCGCTTAACAGGAATCCAAAATTCTCCCATGCCTTTTCCTTTGTAAATCCAAGCACTTCGAACATTTTTTCCTGAATATCATTTCTGTGAATACGGACAGACCCGCCGCCAAGCTCCGTACCGTTTAACACAATATCATAAGCTTTTGCACGCACCTCTCCCGGCGCTGTATCAATCTTGTCCCAGTCTTCTTCCATCGGCATCGTAAACGGATGATGCATCGCCATATAACGCTGCTCCTCGTCCGACCACTCTAATAATGGGAACTCTGTAATCCACAGAAAATGATACTTGTTTTCATCGATCAGCCCCAGCTCCTTACCAAGTTCCAGACGGAGCGCCCCTAATACATTCCATACGATTTTGTTCTGGTCCGCGGCAAATAAAAGCAGATCTCCCGGCTGGGCTTCCATCTTTTCCGCAAGTGCTGACAGCTCCTGCTCGGACATAAATTTGGCAAAGGAGGATTTGTAAGTACCGTCTTCATTTACGCATAAATATGCAAGGCCCTTCGCTCCGCAGCCTTTTGCAAACTCTACAAGCTTATCAATCTTTTTGCGCGGCATTTTACTCTGCCCTTTGACATTGATGCCGCGTACAGACCCGCCGTTTTCCAATGCGCTCGTAAATACGCCAAACCCGCATCCAGCAACTGTCTGCGACACATCTTTTAACTCCATGCCGAAACGGGTATCCGGCTTATCTGAGCCAAAACGATCCATTGCTTCCCGCCATGGCATCCGTGGCAGAGGCAGCTGAATCTGTGCACCGACCGCTTCTTTAAACACATACTGCAGCAGACGCTCGTTTACATCCATAACATCCTCTGCATCCACGAAAGACAGCTCCATATCTATCTGGGTAAATTCCGGCTGCCGGTCTGCACGAAGGTCTTCGTCGCGGAAACATTTTGTAATCTGAATATAACGATCATAGCCAGAACACATCAGCAGCTGCTTAAACAGCTGCGGCGACTGCGGCAGCGCATAAAATTTCCCTGGATGCACACGGCTCGGCACAAGGTAATCCCTTGCTCCTTCCGGCGTGGACTTTTGCAGCATCGGCGTTTCAATTTCCAAAAAGCCTTCCTTTTCCATAAAATTGCGGACTAAGGAAGCTACTTTGCTGCGCATCATAAGATTACGCTGCAAATCCGGCCTGCGCAAATCCAGATAACGGTATTTTAAGCGCAGTTCGTCTTTTGTCTGGCTGTCTGCTTCAATCGGAAACGGCGGCGTTTCTGCTTCCGACAATATTCTAAGGCTCTGCGCGATCACTTCTATATCACCCGTTTTCAGGTTGTCATTGACCGCCGCGCTTCTCTTATTGACCGTTCCTGTGACCGCGATTACATACTCGCTTCTTAACGTACCTGCCTTGGCAAAGCCTTCCGAGCCTACGCTTTCCTCATCAAATACAATCTGCAGCAGACCTGAACGGTCTCTCAAATCTATAAAAATCAAACTTCCCAGATTTCTTCTTTTCTGTACCCATCCCATCACGGTTACTGTTTCGCCGATATTTTGGCCTGATACTTCCGTACATCTGTGGGATCTGTGCAGTCCCTGCATGGATTCTCCCATTATATCTTCCTCCTGGTTTAAATGATTACTCGTTTTTTATTGGCGGCTGCTGATAAAGTTTCCGCTCTATCTGTCTTCGCTCAAATGCGATTTCTTTTAAAACAGCTTCGGCTTTTTCAGACTGTGCTACCCGCTCCAATCGTTCCAAAATCGAAAGCTGGTCAAAAAGATAACCATTATATTCTTTTTCATTATTTGGCATCACAAAACCTCCTTATTTTTAAATACCTGCTGCGATTTGAATGGTTTACCTGTTAAAAAATTCCACAAATTCCTCATAGCCTTCTTTCATCAGCTGTTCTTTCTGGAATTTTTTATTTTTGTTCATGCGCACAACGAGCACCTGCTGCCCCTGCTGCCTTGCTGCCTGGGCCTGTGCGATCACATCCGCCAGTTTTTCTCCCGGATATCCTTTTTCTATCAAATACGCCGTTTTTTTCGGCTGCTGCGGTATCTGAAATCCGCTTTCCATTAAGAGCAGAATAATCCGCTCAAAACCAATGGAAAATCCGCAGGCCGGCACATCTTTTCCGGTAAAATTGCCAATCATTTTATCATAGCGTCCGCCTCCGCCGCAGCTGCCGCCAAATTCCGGCATCGCGATTTCAAAAATCGTCCCTGTATAATAAGACATCCCGCGTACGAGCGTAGGGTCAAACACCAGTTCAAACGAAGCGTCTTTGCAGGCATTCACACTGGCCGCAATCTCCCGCATGTTTTTTACAACATCTTCGTCCAGCAAGCCGCCGAGTGTCTCTGCAAGATAAGAAATGCCATCCTCCGCCTCCTGTATCCCGCGAAACAGATCTGTATATTTTTGTACGGCTTCGCCTGAAAATCCTTCCTGCCGCAATTCCGCCGCTACGCCTTCCATTCCTATTTTATCCATTTTATCTAAAATAATAAATACCGTATCGTATAATTGTTCCGAAAACCCACTATACGCCGCCATTGCTTTTAAAATACGGCGTTCATTAATGCGTATTTCGAAATTTTTAAATCCAAGCCTGCCAAGCGTCGTCGTCGTCGCAAGAATCAGCTCTATCTCCGCCAGATTGGACGGTTCCCCTAAGATATCTATATCACACTGCATAAACTGACGATAACGCCCCCTCTGCGGTCTGTCCGCACGCCAGACATTTCCCATCTGAAGTGCCTTAAACGGAGACGGCAGGTCGTTTGCATGATTTGCGTAATAACGTGCGAGAGGCACCGTCAGGTCATAACGCATGCCAAAATCAACCAGGTCGTTTTCCGTTTCGGCTGTTTCCAGATGCAGCTTTTCCCCACGCTTCATAACTTTGAAAATCAGCTTTTCATTTTCACCGCCCTGCTTATTGGACAGATTTGCTATATTCTCCATACACGGCGTTTCTATCGGCGTAAAACCAAAGCTGCGGTAGGTATCACGAATCACACTCTGGACATAATCACGGATCTGCATTTCTGACGGTAAAATATCTTTCATTCCATTCACAGGCTTTTTCACTAAAGACATAATCATCGTTCCTCCCTAAGTTGTAAAATGTAACTGTTCAGACCACCCATGGAACTGTTACGTATAGATACCATTATATTTTGTATGGCTGAAAAGTCAATAGCGGCTAAAAATAAAAAAATTAAATTTTTTTCATTTTCCTATTGACATATTTCTCCTAATCGTTTATAGTATCTATTGTGTTCGCGAGGAGCAAATGCAATACGAAATGCGATAGTGGCGTAGTTGGTAACGCGCGACCTTGCCAAGGTCGAGACCGCGGGTTCGAGCCCCGTCTATCGCTCTCAGGTTTCTCATTATTTGTTTCTGCACACATATGCGATAGTGGCGTAGTTGGTAACGCGCGACCTTGCCAAGGTCGAGACC
>CAOKJJ010000003.1 GCA_948468465.1 uncultured Eubacterium sp.
TTTACGAAGAGCCGGATGCGGGAAAGCCGCACGTCCGGTTCCGGGAGGGGCTTGCTCAAAAGTGTTTCTTTTCTGGTTCATCCAGGTTAGGTTATATCTCACGAAAAGCAATTTTAACACATGCTTAATCCGCTGAAAATCTTCTGAAAATATTTTTTGCGCGAATGGCAATGATAAGCGACACAACACCCGAAAATAAAACAACAGCATATTCAAACCCCTTACAGATTTCAAACAGGACACCATAGAATGCATTGCCCAATGGCTGTGCACACATGGAAACGGTAAGAATGACAGCAATTACCTTTCCAATTAAATTTTGTGGGGTTTCTGTTTGGATAAAGGACATCATCTGCACGGTAAAAATCGTTGAACATACCATAATGGCAAAGCAGCATACGGTTATGACAATATAATTTATGATTGCGGATGAAAACAGTATCAATGAAACACTGATAGGAAACACGCATACCGCACAAGCGATTACGAGATTGCCTGATTTATAAATGGCCAGTTTGTCTGCAAAAATGCCTGCTCCGATACCCCCTGCCAGCCCGCCTGCCGCCAATGCTCCCTCTGCAAAACCATATAGCCTGTTTGCCTGTGAAGCATCTAAATTTAATACTTCTGTTACCAGATATGGAAGTGCGACAATAATCATTGCGGCAAGGAACAAATTAATTCCGCAGATTACAAGAACGGCTTTTCCGATAACAGACCTCTCCTTTCGGATAAAGTGGATACTATCTGCAAAATCGGTTCTGGCTGTCTTTAATATACCGCCGCCTGAAGTTTGTTTCTGGAACGGTATTTTAATGAAAATTTCCATAACCGCCGACATAATAAAGCATACCATGCAAACCCACAATACAGGCTTTAATCCATATGCACTGTATAAAATACCTCCAAGTACAGGACCCATCAAAGACGCAAACGAGCTGATTGTATTGATAATAGAATTTGCCGCCATAAAATTATCCTGATTGGTAAGTGCAGGGATACTTGCCTGCACGGATGGCTGATATGCACCCGCAATGCCATACAGAAACATCAATGTAACTGTCAAAAGGAGAATGAGATTTACTTCATTCATAAGCAGAGAAAAGGCTAAGATAACTGCCGCTGTAAGAAAATCCAGTATTACCATAATATTTCTTTTATTGACCCTGTCTGCAACAATGCCGCCAACAGGTGACAGAAAAATGGCAGGAATAAAGGCACATGCCGTAACAGTTCCGTAAAGTGCGGATGAGCCTGTCAAATTTAATAAATACAGCGGCAATGCAAACCTTATTACTGCATTGCCAAACAAAGAGATAATCTGACCGATCACAACTAACGTAAAATCCTTTGAAAATAGTTTTTGATTCATACTTTAAACCTCCAATTCTTCTATTCCGTCCGCCAAAATTATAGGTACCGCACGACGGTATGTATTTGATTTAAAATATATCTGCCCATTTTACAGAGCAGATACATTCCTAACAATAGAAAATTTGCAGATTGTGCTTTTTATTGTTTGTTCTATTGCCTGTTCTATTGCTTGTTTTTTTGATAGATAGAAGCCAGCTCCAGCAATCTTTCTAACATTTCACGATCTATAATATCCAGGCCAAAGCCCTGCAGCATCTGTTGGAATACCATAAACTTACGGTAGGATTCTTCCTCAGAGCTGTCAAATATCATAGGATTCATCCAGACATTTGCGGTAAGCAAAATCAGTTCTGCCAATTGCTCTGGGTAATCTGTTTGAATAGAACCGTCTGAAATGCCCTGCCTGATAATCGGTAAAATATAGTTTGGCGCTGCGTTTTCTATAGTATCATGCAAAAGACTGAAAAGAAGTTTCGGGTTATTATGAAAATCCGGAGCTACTGTAAAAATATCGTTCTGTACCGGCCTGTTGATGGATTCCCTGAAAATTGTTTTCAGCTTTTCCCTGCCGCTCAGGTCAGAACGGTCACGAATGACGGCAAGCATCTGATTAGATTCAGCGGTCATCCTATCTGATACAGCAACTAAAATATCCTCCTTTGACTTAAAATGATGATAGATGGCGCCTTTGCTAAGACCGCCTAAATGATTTATGATATCCTGAATGGAAGTATGCTCATAACCCTTTTCCATAAATAAGCGAAAAGCAACATCTAATATTAAATTAACAGTTTCTTCTGGATTCCTATTTCTTGCCATGCCTCCGCACCCCCTCCTTAACATACTGATGGTATGTATCTATATTAACATACTATTGGTATGTATGTCAAGATATGTCTGAACAGTTTTTTAGCACAGTTCCTTAGAGCGTGTCTTAAAACTGCATAATATGGCAAAATAGAACTGGCAGCGAGTCTGTACAGGATATTCGCGCTGTCATGCAATTTATACATACAGGAGGATAAAACGATATGGAGAGAAAAACAATTTTTGGGTATGTGCGTATTTCAAGTACGGACCAGAACGAGGAACGCCAGATGGAGGCTATGCGCCGCATGGGTGTGAAAGAGTGCAATATTTATATCGACAAACAGTCAGGCAGGGATTTTCACAGGCAGGGATATTTAAAGATGGTGGAAAAAATGAAAGAAGGCGATCTTCTTTATATTTTGAGTATAGACCGCCTTGGACGCAATTATAAAGAAGTGCAGGAGCAGTGGCGGATACTTACAAAAAAAGTCGGTGCAGATATTTGCGTTATAGATATGCCGCTTTTAGATACAAGAAACGGTAAAGATCTGATGGGAACATTTATTGCGGATCTGGTGCTTCAGATTTTGTCATTCGTGGCAGAATCAGAACGGGATAACATCAGAAAAAGGCAGGAACAGGGAATCGCAGTGGCAAAGGCAAGAGGGGTGAGATTTGGAAGGCCTCAGATAGATGTCCCGCAGGAGTTTCCGCAGATTGTAAGTGAGTGGGAACGAAAAGAGATTTCGTTTGGAGAAGCGCTCGAAAAGAGTGGAATGAGCCAGGCTACGTTTTACCGGAAACTGAAAGGGTATCGGAGAATGGTGAATGAAATAGGGTAATAATGAAAAAAACTATCAAAAGGTGTACTTTTTGATAGTTATATGTTTCTTCCTAAATTTACCATATTATCAGCGTAGATGCAAGTTTTTTTGACGAATTTGAGCAATATAAATGCAATAATTGACTATTTTTGAAAAATTTATCAGGATGTTTGCATATAACCTACGCATTTTTGCAACAAATATTTTATCAAAAAGTACACTTTTTGATAAAAATACAGATTTAAAACAAAAGAAAAGAATATGAGAAGGGAGAAGTATGATGACAGTACAAAGTGTAAGAAAAACAAAGTATTTTGTGGCATTGGCAGTAAGCCTGCTTGTAGTTTTGTTTTTAGGGGTTAACAAAGCGGAGGCGGCTTCCAGATTGGCGTTGTTTAATTTTGAGACGGCAAGTGATATGAAAGTCGCAAAAGGAACAAAACTTGATCTGGCAGGAGATAAAAAAGCATCTTCCTGGACATCCAGCAATTCCAAAGTGGTAAAAGTTTCGAAAAGCGGTGTCGCAACGGCAGTAAAAACAGGAAAGGCTGTTATCTCAGCGAAGATCAACGGACAAAAGGAAGAATGCCAGATTACTGTTGTAAAAGATGTGGTAAAAGGAAGCAGTTATCTTAAAAAAGTAAATAAGACATGGGAAAATCCGGACAATGGAAAGAAGGTTGCTGTAAAGTCCGGAAATTTAAAAAAGGGTTTGGACGACTTTTTATCTTATGTAGAAAGAGAAAATGATGATGAGGTTGTCTATAAAAAATGCACGAAGATTATCGCGGTGGAAGAAGACAGTGCCGGAGCAACTGTTTATTTTGAAGCCTTGGGTGTTTTGGATGGAAAAGAACAGAAGTTTCCTTGCGTTGCCGTATTTACAAATGATTATGAACATGAACAGTATGATTATGCGCTTATGCTTCAGCCGGTGATCTGGATTACGGATGACAATGAGCTGCTGTATGGTGCGGGCTGCTTCTGGTATGCGTAATGGCGGGCAAGATTTGTTTTTGGTGCTTTAAGTCAAAAGGAAATCAGACAGTATGTCCGCACTGCGGTTATGCGCAGGGCAGTGAGCCGGAGCAGGCATACCAGCTGGCGCCTGGAACAGTGCTGCATAAGCGGTATGTGATAGGTGTCAGCATTGGCATCGGCGGATTCGGCATTACTTATAAGGCATTTGATGCTATGCTTCGTATGATTGTGGCTGTCAAGGAATTCTATCCGGCGGGACTTGTGAACAGGGGCGACGGTGAGAAAAAAGTAGGTATTTTTTCGGGTGAAAAAAAAGCGGAATTTCAAAAACAGCTGGCGCGTTTTCTGGAAGAAGCCAGAAATATGGCTCTTTTTTCCAAGGAACAGGATATTGTTAATGTCTACGATTATTTTGCGGAAAATCAGACCGCGTATATTATTATGGAATATGTGAATGCGCCGCTTTTGAAGGATGAACTGAAAAAGCGGCGGTTTTCGCCGCAAGAGGCAGGCGGATATATGCTGGCGATTCTTGAAGCGCTGGAGAAAGTACATAAGAATAACATTATCCATAAAGACATCAGCCCGGATAATATTTTTCTGACAGGCCCGGATACGATCAAGCTGTTTGACTTTGGGGCCGCAAGGCTTCAGGGGTCGGAACGCACCGAGGCAGTTGTTGTAAAGGCTGGCTATACACCGCCGGAACAGTATACGTCGCAGGATGTGCAGAGCCTTAGTATGGATATCTATGCGGCTGGGGCGGTATTTTATGAAATGCTCACAGGAATCAAGCCCGTGGATTCCAGAGATCGTGTGGTAAATGATGAACTAAAGACGCTAGGTGAGTGCGGAATACGTACGGATGAATATTTGCAGAGGATTGTATTTAAAGCAATGGCGCTGGAACCGCGTCTGAGATTTCAAACTGCCGCTGAATTTAAAGAAGCTCTGATTCATCACAAAAAAGTGCTGCTGCCGCAGGAAGAACTTCGCAAACATCGAAGGATGAAACGGATTTTGGCGGCAGTACTGGCAGTGGTTTTTATTGGCGCGGGCGGTACGCTGGCGCTTGGACTGACTGTTTTTTCGGGCAGAGGGAAAATAGACGTGGCAAAACTCGAAGAGGAGGAACTTTCGGTATGGCTTTCGGTGCCGGATGCGGCATCTGGAGAGGCATTGGCTGAGACGCTTTTGGAAAGTACAGAGCGCGTATGTCCGCAGCTTACAGTGAAGGCGGAAATTGTGGACAGGGAGAGTTATGCGCAAAAGCTTGCAGGCGCCGCAGAGCAGGGGATGCTGCCGGATGTGTTCTGTACGGACGGGCTGGATCCGTCTTTTTTGGAACAGCTGCAATGCGTGGAGCTTTCTAAATTGCTGCGTACGATGGAACTGTCAGATTATCTGTATTTGGAAGATTTAAAAAAAGAGGGAGACGTGTATGCGCTTCCGACAGCTGTGCAGACAGGTATTGTATATGGCAGTCAGGCAAAAACAGAACTTTCACAATCGTCTGTTACGTTGGATACGCTGGCGCAATGGAGCGGCAGTCTGGGCTATGCGGATACGCAGGATGCGTTTGCGCGGTTTCAAAATCCGGATGACCCGGTTGCCTGGATTGTAGGCGATTTGTCAGATATGGACGCGGTAGAGGAGGTTACAGTAGAAGCGGTGCCATCTACCGATTTTTCAGCAGTGCCGCTTGTACAAGATGAAAAGCTGATCGGAAGTATGGAGCATTGGTACGTCGTTAAAAAGAGCGAAGATGAGAACAGGCAGGATGCAGGAATGACGCTGCTGTCGCTGTTATTGAGCGAAGGCATGCAGAGCGCTGCCTATATGGACAACAGAGACGGGCTGCCGTTGAACCGGGCAGTGCTGGACAGTTACAAAGAAAATAAACTGACTACATATTTGAATTTTCTTAAGGACTATAATCTGGAAGAAATACAGTTTTATAATGAAAACGATTTATGCAGTACAGTCAGGCAGGAGACTGAAAAACTGTTAAATTAACGTAACAGTTCAAGAGTTATCTGAACTGTTATAAATTAACAGGAAAAAGGACGGAGAAATGAATGAAATATCGGATTCATATCAGAGGATCTAATGTAACGATCAAAGCGAAACTGGCGCTTGGTGAAAAGATCAACGAAAGAGAAGTAGATTATTTACAAAGAAATTCGGTTCCTGGATTTTTTCAAATTACATATGATGGAAAAAAGCAGCTGATGTATGACGCGCCAGGCTCGTTATCGTTGGAAAAATATTTAAAAGATACAAAAAGCCCGATAGAAGAAAAGACTTTTTGGAAAATAATGACGCAGATGCTGGATGTGGAAATCGCGGCGCAAAGCAGGGGATTGTATCCGGATCATATGCTGATGAAGCCGGATGCGATATTTATGGAAGAAGATACGTTAAGGATGTATTTTGTATACGAGCCGGTGACAGGGGCAAAAGATCTGTCATACAATCTGTTTGCGCTGATTCAGGATATCATATATCAGGAAATGAAAAAAAACGGCGGAAAAGGGCCGGATTATCTGATTGATTTTCAAAATTATCTGCAGCAGGGAGATTACAGGCTGGAACATGTCCGCCAGTATATTGGACAGGCAGCAGCAGGAAGGCGGCCGGGCATTGGCAGCCAGGCAATGCGGCAGCCAGCCAGGGAAACGGATGCGGAAGATTTGGAGCAATATACAGTTATGTTAGGCGGCGGAGGCAGCGCGGAGCCAGCTGTGCAGCCGGTAAAAAAGAATATGCAGCTGATCCGGGTGCGGACAAGAGAGCGTACGGTGTTCTCTGGTGATATTGTTAAAATAGGCAGATCCAGTCAAAATACTTACTGCATTACCGGAAATACATCTATTGGAAGGAACCATGCGGCAATCGTAAGGCGCGGGGATGCCTGTTATTTAAAAGATATGGGTTCTGTAAACGGGACGTCGGTAAATGGAAAGCGGCTGGCGGAAAATCAGGCATGCAGGCTGCACAGCGGAGACAGGATTCAGCTGGCTGACGAGGAATTTGTATTTGAACTTCAGTTACAGTAAACACGTACGGCAAAAGAGAGGTAGTTATGAATATAGAAGATATTGCACAGCTCTTGCTGTCGCAGCAGGCAGTTTTTATTTACGAAATCATAATTTTGATTGCATTGGTTGTGACGATTATCCTGCTGTCTAAAAAGCGGAAGCTGAGAAAGCAGATTCAGACGTCTGCACAGCAAAGGCAGGTAAAAAGATCCTTGGATGACTCGCTCGTAAACCAGAGGCGGAGGTAATGGTTAGATGAACATTATTTTAGCAGTATATGCAAAAGACGCATTTCGGGAATTTCAGCTGCCGTCTGTGAATAATGCGGATTATACGCTTACGCTTCGGAGTGATTTTTTCCACTTAAAGAAAAACAGAAATATTTATTTGGAAGTCATGGATCATGTGTGGAGCTTTAAGCATAACAGGGGCTACAGCATTCGAAAGAACGGGGCGGCATATGAGGGATACGAACTGGCTGACCAGGATGTTTTGAGCCTGTTTATGGAAGAGGAAAAAGAGCTTGTTATTATTGTAAAATATGTGAATTCACTGTTTCATGCGTATGAAAAATTTTCTCTGGCTGGTGTGAGCCAGATTACGATTGGCGAACAGGCGGATAATGATATTGTTTATGATTTTATGAAGCTTGTTTCACGCAGACATGCGGCGTTTGTGCGTGAAGGGGCAGGCTTTAAGCTGTTAAATAACAGCCTGAACGGTACATATGTCAATTCTTACCGGATTGACAAGGAACGGCTGTTAAGCCCTGGGGCATGCATTGATATTATGGGGCTGCGCATGATTTATTTAGGAAACTGCCTTGCGGTTGATACAAAAGGCAGCAAAGCGCGGATCAATGTAAAGAAGCTGAAGGCAATGCCGAAAAGGCAGACGGCGGATTCCAAACAGGCGCGGGAGACAACGCTGCTGTCTCATGGAAAAACAGTCTATCACCGCTCACCGCGTACGTTCCACGAGCTGTCAGATGGGGAAATCGAGATTGAAGAGCCGCCGCAGGTAGAACGGGAAAAACCGCAGCCGCTGCTGCTGACAATCGGGCCGTCTTTTACCATGACGCTTCCTATGATTGCAGGATGTATCCTTATGATGTCGCCGTCTTCGGGCGGCAGTGCCATGTCTATGTATTCAGGGCTTGTGATGTCAGTATCATCTGCGGTTCTGGGCGTATTCTGGGCAGTCCAGAATATCCGGCATCAAAAGAAACAGGAAGCGGAGAACAGTAAAGTAAGGTTTGAAAGCTACAGCGAATATTTGCTTAAGAAAACAGATGAGATTAAAGACAAGTATGAAAATGCTTCCCGGAGCCTGTTTGATATGTATCCGGATGCCGGAACATGTCTGTCCTATGATGAGAGCAGCGGCCTTTTGTGGAACCGGAATACGACACACAGAGATTATTTAAAGCATCGGCTTGGCATGGGAGATGTACCGTTTCAGATTTCGATTCAGGCGCCAAAAGAAAGGTTTTCGATTTACAAAGATGAACTGGCGGATAAGCCCCGTTTTATAAAAGAAAACTATGATGTGCTTTATGATGTACCGGTAGTGCTTGATCTGGCAAAGCATCAGCTGATCGGCATCGTAGGCGGCGCACAGAAGGCAGGTGCGATAGAAATTGCCAAGTTGCTGGCGGCCCAGATCGCGGCAAATAACTGTTATACAGATGTAAAGCTTGGCTTTATTTATGATGGGGAAGTTTCCAATGAGGAAAAAGAGTGGACATTTGCAAAATGGCTGCCGCATGTGTGGTCGGAGGATAAGAAAACACGTTACTGCGCTGCAAGCGCTGAACAGGCGAGCGATGTATTTTATGAGCTGACCAAAGTGTTTCGTACCAGGCTGGAAGAAGAGCAGCAGAATCTCGGATCGAAAGAACAGATCCCAAAGCCGTATTATGTGCTGTTTGTATCTGATATGCATATTCTGGAAGGTGAGCTGATTGCCAGATATATTTTTGATAAAGACCGTGCGGCCGGACTTACGACATTTATTTTGGCGGAGCGTTATGAAGACCTGCCGAATGCCTGTGATTTTGTCATTGAAAATACGGCCAGATTTCAGGGCATGTATGAAGTTGTCCTCGGAGAAGAGAAGGGACAGAAAATCCAGTTTGACCAGGTGGACAGTTTTCGTCTGGAACGTTTTTCCAGACATTTGGCAACGCTGCAGGTACAGGAGATGGAAAAGGGCGGAGAGATACCGAATGCACTGACGTTTTTCGAAATGCTCGGCGTGTCAAAGCCGCAGGAGCTTCCAGTCAAAGAATTGTGGGCGAAAAACCGGACTTATGACAATATCAGGGGCATGGTAGGCGCGAAAGCCGGAGGCGTGCCGTGTTATCTCGACGTACATGAAAAATACCATGGGCCGCATGGGCTGGTCGCTGGTACGACAGGCTCCGGAAAGTCAGAAACGCTTCAGACATATATGCTGTCACTAGCGGTTAACTACAGTCCGGATGATATAGGATTTTTTATTATCGACTATAAGGGCGGCGGCATGGCAAATCTGTTTGACGGACTGCCGCATATGGTCGGGCAGATTTCGAATCTGTCCGGCAACCAGGTCAGACGTGCGATGATTTCGATTAAGAGTGAAAACCGCAGGCGTCAGCGTGTTTTTACGGAACATGGCGTGAACAATATTAATCTGTATACAAGGCTGTATAAAAACGGAGAAGCTACGCTGCCGGTGCCGCATTTATTTATTATTATAGACGAATTTGCGGAATTAAAGAGAGAAGAACCGGATTTTATGCGCGAGCTTATCTCTGTGGCACAGGTTGGACGAAGCCTTGGCGTACATATGATTTTGGCGACGCAGAAGCCTAGCGGTACGGTAGACGATAACATATGGAGCAATTCCAAGTTCCGCCTCTGTCTGCGTGTACAGGACAGACAGGACAGCAACGATATGCTGCATAAGCCGGACGCGGCGTATATTACACAGGCGGGCCGCTGTTATCTGCAGGTCGGCAATGATGAGGTATACGAGCTGTTTCAGTCTGGCTACAGCGGGGCGGCTTACGAAGAAAATGTCAATATGGGCAATACGGAAATTGCCAAAATGCTCAGCCTGAATGGAACTGTGGAGATGACAGGCAATTCGGCGAAGCTTTCGCAGAAGCAGAAGGTAGAATATCTGTGGCTGGAAGTACTGGCAGAATGTATGGACCTGGCACAAAAAGCGGCCAAAATAACGCTGGAGGAGTGCCAGAATAAGCAGCAGCTTGGCCGTCTGGTTCATGCGATGTATAAGGCGATGTGGTTTGAAAAGCTGGATTATCCAGTCAGCAGGTACAATACAGACCGTCTGTGCGATTTTTTGCTGCTGTATAAAAAAGTACAGGCAATAAAGCCAGACCGCCATGCCATCTTATCAGAGATGATGGAGCAGTCGGTTGCGGGCAAAGTAAAGATGCCGCAGAAAAAGGAAAAAACACAGCTGGATGCCGTGAAAGAATATCTTGCGCAGATGGCAGTGGAATGTGGATATGATTACCACATGCAGTTATGGATGCCGGTGCTGCCGGGACATATATATCTGCAGGAATTTGCGGAATATGCCAGCCGCTGTTACAAAGACGGAAACTGGCCGGCACAAAGCGGGGCATGGAGTCTTGAGATCGTAACAGGCAAAATAGACGATCCGGCAAACCAGAATCAGATGCCGTTATTTTTGGATTTTGCCAAAACGGGACATCTGGCTGTTTTTGGGAGCATTGTAAGCGGAAAGAGCACGATGATGCAGACGATTGCTTATGCGCTGATTCACCGCTATACGCCGGAACTGATAAATTTGTATGCGCTGGATTTCAGCAGTAAGATGATGTCCGCGTTTGAAGAAGCCCCGCATGTGGGCGGCGTCATGTATGAAAATGATATGGAGAAAATCAGCAAATTTTTCAACATGATGGAAAGCATTCTGCAGGAACGAAAGACTTTGCTGCGCGGCGGAAATTACAGCCAGTATGTACAAAAAAACGGTGTGACAATACCGGCGATCGTAATCTTTGTAGATAATTACGCGGCATTCAAAGAAAAGACAGATGAGAAATATGAAGATATCATGATTACGCTGTCAAAAGAAGGTGTCAGCCAGGGCATTTTCCTTGTAGTGTCAGGAAATGGCATCGGCATGAATGATGTTACTTCCCGCGTATGTGAAAATATCTCAACGAGCTACTGTCTGCAGCTGCAGGAAAAATATGAATATACAGACCTGCTGCATACAAATCAAATCGAGGTAATGCCGGAAAGCGGCATGAAGGGCAGGGGACTGATTGATTATGAAGGACGTATTCTGGAATTTCAGGCAGTGCTGGCAGTGAAGGCGGAAAACGATTATGAACGCATGGAACTGATACGTGCACAATGCGAAGAGATGAAACTGGCGTGGACAGGAAAACCGGCGCGTCCGGTGCCTGAAATACCGAAAAAGCCGGTATGGTCAGAGTTTCATAAGCTGGACGATTACAGAAAGCAACTTGCAGATAAAAATGTGCTGCCGGTAGCATATGACATGTCAAATGCACAGGTGTACGGCATTCACTTAAGAAACAATTACTGTTATACGGTTTATGGAACGGCACACTCTGGAAAGACGAACTTCTTAAAAGTATGTCTGCAGGCAGCGCTGGAGAAACGCGCGCATATTTGTGCCATTGACAATGAAGCGCATGATTTTCACAGCTACGCGTCTGCAGGAATACATTATGTGGAAGATGATAAAGGCCTGTATGAATTTTTCACACAGCTTCTTCCGGTGTTTAAGGAAAGAAATCAGAAAAAGCATGAACTGCAAAGGCAGGACTGCGAGGAAGATGAGATTTATGAGATCATGTCAGCATATGAACCGTATTTTATTTTTATTGCAGACTTAAAGTCTCTGGTCATGCTGATCAATGATTCTGAGTATGAGATGAAAGGATTTTTCAAAAATATTCTGGAAAAAGGAAGCATGCATCATATTTTCTTTTTCGGGGCTATTTCGTTAAAAGATCATCAGGAGATTTTTGGCGATGAGCTGTATGAAGCGTTTACCGGATATAAGACAGGCATTCATTTCGGCGGAAATACGGCGGAGAACCGGGTGCTGAATTTTGAGTATGTTCCGTATATGGAGCAGACAAAAGTGCTGCCGCCGGGTGTGGGCTGTCTGCCGGATACCGGAGCCGGGGTGGATACAGCAAAGATCGTTGTGCCGCTGGCCAGGAGGTAGATAGCAATGGTTACCATGATCATATACGGTCCGAGGCGCAGAGAAGCGGAGAATTTCGGACAGGTGACCAAAGACCTGTTCGCGTATTTATCAGAAGAAGAGCTTACGATGCATTGTTTTTCCGCATTAGATACGGTTCGTAAGTTTTTGGAAAAGAGTGCGCTGCTGGACATGGCATGCGTAGGCATCAGAGGAAGCGAAGAAATTGATTTGCTGCATCGGATTCGTACGTTATATGCAAAGGCGGAGCTGCTGCTTGTTGCGGACGTGACCGTTTCACCAATGGAATATTTAACGCCGGATGTGCGTGCGGCGTCCCTGCTGCTGTATCCTTATGAGGAACAGCAGATGAAGCAGGTGCTGCGGGCGTTTTTAAGAAGCTGTCTGGAAGAGCGGATGCAGGATTCCGCAGAAGAAAAAGATTTTTTGGTCATTGAAAACCGGGATGGAAAAACGGCGATTCCGTTTGATCAGATCTATTACATCGAAGTAAGAGAACGAAAAATCTTTATTCGAGTCAGGAACAAAGAATACAGCAGATATGATTCTATGGAGCATATCATGGAACAGCTTCCGGAAATATTTGTGCGCTGTCACAGGAGCTTTGCGTTTAATATGCAGCATCTGGACCGGGTGCGGCTTTCAGAAAACACGGTTTATCTGGAAGACGGCATGTCGGTTCCGTTATCAAGAAGCTATAAGTCGGCGGTGAAGGAGTATATGCATGGACGACATACAAAACGGGAGCAGCTCTGACAGCTGTCAGCACAGCAATCATGAGTATGACTATGACATTTATTATATAAAAGAAGAGCAGTTCAAGCTGCTTTTGGCAGGACTTGGGCAGACAGAATGGTATGGACTGTTTTCTGATGCACATGTGTCTGAGAGTTCGCTTCATGTGATGCTTGCGGATCTGTATCAAAACGGCGTTGTCGACTGGGACGGAGAGGGTGTAAAAGTCAGGCAGCCATACGCGGATATGCTTTCCGTGATGCTGAAAAAAAAGACGTGTGTGACACTGCAGACGGATGGCTGCGCGACAGCTTATGTGCGCTGCTGTTACTTTTCGGATACCAGAGCCGTGTTAACGGTAAAAAGCCAGCGGGAAGAGAATACAATTGGAATGGCGCTGCTGCCTGTACACCATTGGCTCAGGCAGCTGGAAGAGGTGTGTATCCGGCTCGAAGATGAGGAGTGCTGTACGCTGACATGCCGTAACAGTGTGAATGGAAACGTATATCAGACAGTACGGATTCGAAAATACGGACTGCGCGAGTTTGAAATAGAAATAGATCAGAGCAAATGTAAAAGCGCAGGAATGCGCTGTATGCGTGAGCAATTGGGCGCAGCCGTTTGGGGACTGCTTTGCACGGAGGACTGAAAGGGGACGCGGACAATGATACTGACAGATATTTACATACCGGCAGTAGATGCGAATTATGATTTTATGCTGGATGAAAATGTACCTGTGATACAGGTAATGGAAGAGATCAGTGAGATGATTTCAAAAAAAGTAAAAGAAAAGAAGCCGGAGCAGATCAACGATTTTGTGCTGTATTCGATGGATACAGGCACATTGCTGGATCATAATCTAAGTCTTTACGCGAATGGAATCCATGACGGAAGCAGGCTGATTTTTGTATAATCGGCTGAAAATATGTTATTCAGACATACAAACAGGTCAAGTAATGCAAAACTGTGTCAGCAGTGAAAAATCCTGCTATAGTAATCATCAGCAGGAGCGATGAAAAACAAAACAGCCGAAAGGTGCTGGAGGATTATGAATGGAAGCTAAGGTACAGTTAAGGCAGGTAATGCGTCTGGCACAGGAGCTGGAGCAGTGCGAAAAGAAGCTTTCATCCAATATCGAACGGCTGGACGCTTTGTGCGGGGGCAGATGCAGCCAGCAGATCAAAAAAAAGATTTGCAAACAGAGCGAGGCTTTAAAAAGGCAGGCCAGCTTGTGCAAGGATCTGGCGGCAGTGCTGGAACAGGCAGTGTATCTGTATGAAAAGACGGAAGAGTCTGTCATACAGGCAGCAGAGACAGATACAAGACGATATGAGGAAACGCTTCGGGCAGTAAGCCTTGTGGAATGGACGCATATTCCGGTGACATTAGACATAGGGGAGAGACTGTGATGGCAGACAGGATCAGGATCAATACAGACAGGCTGGGCACAGACGCCAGCCGTGTGCAGGGCTATATCGGGAATATTACAAAAGAAATAGCCAATATGAAGCAGAGCGTTTCCGCATTGGAAAACATGTGGGAAGGTCCCAGCCGGAGCGCGTTCCATAAGGCGTTTTGGGATGACATGCAGGCCATAGAGACGGCAGTCAGGAGCATGGAAGAGCTGTGTGCATACAACAAAAACGCAAAAAAACAATACGAAGCCTGTGATAGAAAAGTAGCGTCCCTGATCTCTGAAATCAGGATATAAAAAGAACCAACATAATGATCAGGAGGGATGTAAGATGGCAGATGTTCAATTAAAGGTATCTCCGGATGAGCTTCGGCGTGCGGCGGATCAGATAGAAGGGCAGATTGCGGCAATTCAGAGAAACTGGAACAATCTGTGCGAAGTAGTGGGTGCCTCCAGACATTACTGGCAGGGAGACGCTGCGGATTATGGACGCAGGCTGTTCGAAGAGACAAAGCAGGAAGTACTGGAAGCATGCGGCCGCTTAAAAGAGCATCCGTCGAATTTGCTTGAAATGGCAGGTATTTACGCAGACGCACAGACAAAAGCAGCTGAGATCATCCGTTCACTGCCGGATAATGCGATTTTGTAAAGTGAGGGCATAGTATATGGCGAAGACAATGTATACGATTGAAATGGATTTTCAGAATGCCAAAAAGCAGGCGGATGAACTGGAACAGATCGCACAGAATCTGCTGGTGCTTGCGGAACAGGAATTTCAAACATGCCTGACAGGAATCGCAGCGAACTGGAAAGGCGAAAATGCAGCTGCATTTTGCAAAAAAGGAGCTATCGTAGGGGACAGGATAAAAAACTCTGCGCTGAACTTAAGAAAAACAGCGGAAGTGATACGCCAGACAGCAAAAAATACATATGATGCCGAAAAGACAAGCTATGAAATCGTTCAAAGAACTTTGAACTGAAAAGCAGAATCTTAGATGTAGTACATACATTTCAAGATAAATAAAATAATTAAAGGAGGGTCATATCACATGGCAAACACATTTACAGTAACTACAGCGGAACTGAATCAGAAGGCAGGAGAATTACGGGCAAATAACCGTAACCTGACAACACAGATCGAAAACCTCAGAGGCCAGCACAGAGCACTGTACGGCATGTGGGAAGGCGATGCAAAAGAAGCCTTTGATAAAGCGTTCAATCATGATATCCAGCAGATGCAGAATTTTTACAACGAAATTAATAGATATGCTGATAAGCTGATGGAAATTGCTAAAACCTATGAAAAGGCAGAAGTAACAAACACGCAGACAGCAAATATAAGAACCTATAAATAAACAGGATGTAAAAGGTATAAATAATAGATAACTCCTATTTATAATGGTTCGGACAGAATAATAATAAAATGAGCATAGAAAGAGAAAGAGAGGAAAGATAAATGACAGGAACATTAAAGGTATCAACAGCGAAATTAAGAAGCACGGCAAGCAGTTTTCAGTCTACAGGACAGCATATTCAAAGAATGACATCGGCTATGACCAACATTGTTAACCAGTTATCCGGACGCGTATGGGAGGGCGAAGCGGCTGATGCTTATAAGAGAAAATTCGGGCAGCTGCAGGATGATATTAACCGTATGGTTAGAATGATCAACGAACATGTGACTGACCTGAATGCGATGGCAGGAGAATACGAACGCGCAGAGAATGCGAATAAAAATGCGGTTAACTCATTAAAGGACGATGTAATCTCATAATTTCAGAAAAGACTACAACAATAGGACGCTTGCAAAAGCGTCTTATTGTGGCAGTTATGGGGAAGCGTAAGATGGCAAATTTAAAAAAATCAGGCATGCACATATGCCTGGCGACACTCTTATTAAGTATCAGCCTGTTTGGTCAGGTGCATGCTGCGGATTTTTCAGATGCACTGCAGCAAAGCAGCGCAGATGCACAGATGACACAGGATATGAATATAGAACCGACACAGGCTGCGGATGTACGCACCGTACGGCCGGAGGCAGGTATCATCGAGGTACAGAGCGGGTTTGTAGATGCGAAGGGGACATTTTGGAAGATGAAATCCGGCAGCGGGTTTCTGATTGCAAATAAGGAAAGCGCCACTTATATGATCACAAACAGCAGCAGTGTGTCCAATACACCACGTAGTATAAAAAAATTTTGCAAAAAACATAAGATCGATACAGAAAACATGCAGCTGACAAATGTGATTCGAGTAGTAATCACAGGAGATGTTACGGCAGAGGCAGAGGTTGTGGTAAAAAGTGCGGAAAAAGATTACTGCATACTGTCCGCTGCAAATGTAGTCAGCCAAAAAGAATCTTTAAAACTGGGAGACAGCGCGGGTATTGCAGTCAATGATCTGGTCTATGCATATGGATTTCCGGTGCAGGCGGATACGCAGGAGAGTGCGTTGGAATATTCTGAGCTGGACGTCCGGTCTATGCAGGGAGCGGTTGTGCAGACAGAGGCATACCTGGACAGCGGAATCTATTTGTCACATTCAGCTCCGGTTGTACAGGGGCTGGAAGGCGGCCCTTTATTGGATGCGGACGGATATGTCATCGGACTTAACTGTAAGCAGTCGCCGGAAGATGACAGCGGCGTAGCCTATGCGCTGCCGATCAATGAGATCAGCGCGATCTTAGATAATTTTTCGATTTATTATGGGAGCAGGGCGATAGATGATGCAGGTGTACAGCTTAAGGCCGTATATCAGGAATGCATGGATCTTCAGGCAGCAGGCGGATATAAAAAGGCATCTGTAGAAACGCTGGAACAGGCGCTGGAGTCCGCGGCCGAGCTGATGCAAAAAGAAGAACCAGGCGCAGCAGAGCTGGCAGCTATGACGCAGATGCTTACCGACGCAAAAAATATGCTGGAGCCAAAGACACCAACGCTTACGATAGCAGTGCTTGTATTGGGCGTTATTGATGTGCTGCTGTTTATCTGGATGCTTGTACTTGCTGTAAAAAACGCGCAGGAAAAGAAAGAGATGGAGATGCGCAGCATGCAGCCGGCCAGACAAGCAGCAGGCGCGGCAGGAGTTCAGCAGCAGGCAGCGCCGTATGCAGGTGTGCAGAGCCGGCCGCAGCAAAGTCCCGATCAGTTTAGACGGCCTGCAGCGCCGCCAGCGGGCAGAAGGCTGCATATGATCCGCCAAAAGACAGGACAGACTATCGTATTGAATAAAAATCAGTTTATTTTTGGCAAGAGCCAGGCACAGGCGGATTTTTGCATGGCGGACAATCAGACGATCAGCAGAAAGCATGCGTTGCTGTTTGAAGACCATGGCGGGTGGTATGTGGATGATCTGAATTCGCTCAATGGCACTTGTGTAAACGGAAAAAAGGTAATTCCAGGCCAGCCGGTGCGGTTAAAAAGCGGCGACCAGATTACGCTGTCTGATGAGGCGTTTTTAGTACAGGATTAAACTTATGATACGAGGAGGTTTATTATGATCAGACAAAGAAATGCAAAGTATTTCGCTTTATTTATAGCAGTATTTATGATTTCCATGTGTTTTCATACGGGTGAGGTAAAGGCAGCGTCTAAACTGGCCCTTTTTAGCTTTGAATATGCAGAAAATCTGGAAATTGAAAAAGGGGTGACCTTGAATTTGGCGTCAGGCGATAAAACCGCTGCTTGGGTATCAAGTAATCCGAAAGTAATCAAGGTTTCATCAAACGGCATTGCAACAGCCCTTAAGCCGGGTAAGGCTGTAATTTCAGCGAAGATAAATGGCAAAAAAGCGAAATGTTCGGTAAGGGTTGTAAAGAATATTTTGAAAGAAAGCAAATATATCGGAGATATTTGCAATACATGGAAAAACATGGATACAGACGAACATATTACGATTGAAGAAAATAAGATTATGGAAGGAATCAATCAGCTTTTGGCGTTGGAACCATCGGATATGATCGAGTTAGTGGCTTATAAAAAATGTAATAAAATAACGGCAGTAACACACGGTGAGTCGGGCACTACGATCTATTTTAATGCGACGGGGAAAATACATGGAAAAACATCCAAAAAATATCCTTGTCTTGCCAGTGTTACGAAGGGAGAAATGGTGTTGTTCCATACGCCATATGTAGCAGGCGACAGGCTTTTGTACGGGACAGGGACATATTGGTATGACGAAGACTTTGCGTATTAAATAAAAGATTATGGCGCTTACGAACCGGAAGAATAGGGAGCGGTAATGGGAGAATTTGAGATTGCCTGCAGGAAAATATCTGGATGGGCGGATAAAATCGACAGCTGCAGTAAAGAAATCAAGAGACAGGAAATTAGGGCTGCAGAGCTTAGCAGTCAAATGCGGCATCAGGAAGGCAGTTACCATGCTGTCGCACAGGCATTATCCGGCATATCTGAGGACCTGCACAGGCAGCAGGAGCAGATGCAGCAGTATGGAGATATGCTGGAGACGATTGCAAAAGCGTATGAAAGTACGGAAATGGAGATTCAAAACAGTAAAGAGGCAGGAATAGGAGATACAGTATGAAGCATGAAAATAATCACAAGGTGTGGAGAAGGTATAAAAAGAAAACCGTATGTCTGGCAGCAGTTTTTTTTGCACTCATCTGTTTTGTACGGACAGACCGTATGCTGGCAGAGACGGCTGACGCGGGAGTGCCGCAGGGACCGCAGTATAATGACGATGCGACACAGGTTATTTATACAAATATCTTTTTTGGCAGTTATCCGCAGTCTGAAATCAAAGGTTCGGCGCTTACACCCGCGATCACAGGAGCTGCTTATGACAGCTATGGCGACGCCTGGGTAGGCGATGTGAAATACCGTCGGGTCCGTGCGTCAGATACCAATAATGATGAGCAGTTCGGGACAGAGGAATACCGCTATTTTAAATGGGAACGGATTCGGTGGCGTGTATTGTCCAACGATGGGAAGACGCTGCGGATTCTTTGCGATACCGGACTGGACTGCAAGAGCTATCATGAGATGGGAACGTCAGTGACATGGGAAGACAGCTCTCTGCGCAAATGGCTCAACGGCGCGTTTTACCGAACTGCGTTTGATAATACCGAACGCGCGGCGATCGCGCGCCAGAGCGTGGATACCTCAGATTATGCAGTTGACGGCAGCGGAGGAAGTACACAGGATGATATTTATATACCATCTATGAAGGAAATGTCTGATATCAGCTATGGATTTCCTGCGGCAGTTCAAAATCCGTCCCCATGCCGCCAGATGCCGGCAAGTGATTATGCATATGCGATGGGCGCACGTCTGGGCGGTGAAGACGGCACGGGAGATCAATGCTGCTGGTGGTGGATGCGCACGCCCGCGTCAGAAGAAAAGGATGCTTTTCGCTATGCTGCTTTAATAGGCAATACAGGGGCATTTTCGCTGTATGGACTTGTAGAAAATAAATACCGGGCCGTTGTGCCTATGCTTCATATTCAGATAGATTCCCGTGCATGGCAGCGGGAAGACGACGCTTCGAGCGGCACCGGAGGCGGAGAAGCGGCAGAAAAACCGCTGACAGTCAGCGCGCCGAATATGCAGCGCAGCCAGAATGTCGCGGCATTTGATGTCGAAGCCAGCGGAGGACTGACGGATGATTATGAATACCAGTGGTATTACGCGCCTTCGGATACGGGAAGCGGACATCCGCTCAGCGAATCGGATTATAAGTCGATCGTATGGCAGGGCAAAGCTTTGTATATTGACTTAAAAGCAGACGATGTGCCGGACGGGCTGTATCTGTACTGTGCGGTCAGCGACGGCAGAACGACAGTGGAAAGCAGCCGTATCTGGTTTTCCAAAAAGAAAAAAAGCCAGACGATTACTTACAATAAAGGAACGATTGAAAACAGCCAGCTGGAATATGGAGCAAGCTTTAGCCTGAAAGCAAAAAGCAATGGAGAAGCGTCTGTGATTTCCTATAAAAGCAGTAATCCGAAAATCGTTTCTGTCAGCAAAACAGGAAAATTAAAGGCAAAAAACTATGGCAAAGCAACGATTACAATTACAGCATCAGATTCACCGACAGACGAGTATGGAAAAACGACGAAAAAAATAGCGCTTACCGTTGTTCCGCGTCAGGTGCAGCTGCAGAAAATTGTTCGTACAAGAAACAGTCAGGGCAGACTGGAGAGCGTTTACGTAGAATGGAAAAAAGATAAAACGATAGACGGCTGCCAGTACAGCATCGCATACAATCAGAATTATACAAACAGCACAAACGGAGAGAAGGCAGGCAAAGACAATTTTGTACGGTTAAAGTATCTGGATGTCAGCAAAGATAAATTGTATATCAGGGTGCGCACGTATAAAAAAGCAGGGAAGAAAACTTATTACGGAAAGTGGAGCAAAAGTTACATGCTGGCTATTTAAGGCATGATGAAAAACGCTGAAAGCGGGATGGTGGAAGTTCTGTGCTAGGGAAAAAGAAAACGAATAAGAATACCGGATATACACAAAATTCGAAAAAGGTGCAAATCTATGTACCGCTTGGTGAATTATGTGAACAGCTGCATCTGCCTGATAGTCCGCAGAGCGCAGAGCTGGAGGTGCGTACGGCGGAGCTTACGGAATCTAGGGTAACCACAAAGCAGCTGACCGGACAAAAGCCTGCGGCACAGCCAAGGACACAGAACCGGAGCCAGATAGAGATTGGAACGGCCAGCATTATCGGAACGAGAAAATCACAGCAGGATTCGGTCTTTGGATACGAGTCTGACGGGCGTGCGATCGGCATTGTCTGTGACGGAATGGGCGGACTAAACGGCGGAGAAGTTGCCAGCCGTGTGGCATTACAGAGTATTGCAGACGCATGGTTTGCGCAGACGGATGTTTTGGATATTCCTGATTTTCTCAGGAGAGAAGCGGTTAACGCCGATGAAAAAGTGTATCTGCAGGAAACGGCAGATGGAAAACGGCTGCAGGCAGGAACGACAGTCGTAGCAGTAATTATACAAAAGAATAGACTATACTGGTTATCGGTTGGCGACAGCAAGCTTTATTTTATCCGCGGACAGGAAATACTTTCTCTGAATACCGAGCATAATTACAGGCTGGAATTAAATAAGATGCTGCGTCAGGGCAAAATGACGCCGCAGCAGTATGCGGCCGAAGAATACCGGGCAGAGGCGCTGACCAGCTATATCGGTATCGGCAACCTGTCATTGATGGACATTAATAAACAGCCATACCCGCTGCACGATGGAGATATTATATTGTTAGCCAGCGACGGATTATACCGCAGCCTGAATGAAGAAGAGATATTATCCATTATCAATAAAAACCGTCAGGAAATGCAGAAGGCGGCGCGGGCGCTGACAGCGGCAGTGGAGGGAAGAAAAAAACAGGATAATACATCAGTAGTGATTCTTCGGTATGGTACAGAATCAGGCGCCTGATGCAAATAACGGAGACAAAGACATGATTTTAAAAAGATGTGAATATGGACACTATTATGATGGTGAAATATATAAACAATGCCCGGACTGCACAGGAATTGGCAGAAATACGCAGATGGATCTGTCAGGCATGTCCTATGCCTATGGAAACGATGGAGACTATGCAGATGAAGATACCGTGACCGTTGCACTGCCGCGTGCCCACGGACAGCAGCCGCGCGTGAATGTATCGGCAGACGAAGAACCGGTAACAGTTGCGATGCCGCGTCAGCCGGCGCCAGCTGCAAAACCAGTGCGAAAGCCGACCTTTAAGCCGGTGGTCGGGTGGCTTGTGTGCATGCAGGGCAAGGATTTTGGCAGCAGCTTTACGATAAAGCTCGGAAAAAATTTTATCGGGAGATCTCCGGCTATGGATATCGTGCTGCAGGGAGACGAAAGCATCGCAGAGGAAAAGCATGCAGCGATTTATTATGTGCCAAAGCAGAGAAGATTCGCGGCGGAACCGGGAACGACCGGAAAAAGGCTTTACATAAACCGAAATGCGGTTATGCGGCCGGTCTGGATCAAACAGCATGATATTTTAACGGTCGGCAATTCCAGCCTGATGTTTTTCCCGTGCTGCGGGGAGCATTTCAGCTGGGAAGAACTGATCCGAAGGCATAGGGAAAAAGGGTGGCAATCATGACAAGATGTATGGGATGCATGGCGGAAATAGCAGAAGAAGAGCGGATCTGCAGATACTGCGGATATCAGAAAAATACAGACGTAAAAGAAGCTTATTATCTGCTGCCGGGAACGATTTTGAAAAATAAATATCTCGTGGGCCGTGTGCTCGGTTACGGCGGATTCGGAGTTACCTACATCGGATGGGACCAGGTACTGCAGCGAAAAGTGGCAGTAAAAGAATACCTGCCGAGTGATTTTGCAACGCGAAGCTATGGTTCCAGGCGTGTAACCGTATTTTCAGGAGAAGCGGCGGAACAGTTTCAGGCAGGGCTGGAGAGCTTTTTATTTGAAGCAAGGCGTCTGGCCAAGTTCAACGCGGTTGCGGAGACTGTGGATATCTATGACTGTTTTGAGGAAAACGGCAGCGGCTATATTGTTATGGAATATCTGGACGGCGCTACGGTAAAGGAAGTACTGCGTAAAAGAAGGCGTATTTCAGTCCAGCAGGCCCGCGCAATCGCGTTATCTGTCCTGCGCGGTCTTACGGCCGTCCACAAAGAAGGAATTATTCACCGGGATATCGCACCGGATAATATTTTTATTACAAAAGCCGGCAAAGTCAAGATTCTGGACTTTGGTGCGGCCAGATATGCGACTGCTGTACAGTCGAAGAGTCTTTCCGTTATCTTAAAACCAGGATTCGCACCGGAAGAGCAGTACAGGAGCCGGGGCGAGCAGGGTCCCTGGACGGATGTTTATGCGCTGGGCGCGACGCTTTACTGTATGATCACAGGCAAACGTCCGGAAGAGTCTATACAACGGCTTGCGCAGGACAATGTAAAGCCGCCTTCCGAACTTGGTATCACGATAGATCCAAACATTGAAAATGCAATTATGAACAGTATGAATGTCCGGAAAGAATACCGGATTCAGGATGCAGAGAGCTTTTATTTTGCGTTGTGCGGAAAAGAAGAGGTAGAACGCATTGTAGAAAAGACAGATGATAAAATGAACTGGAAGCTGCCGCTTTGGATGAAATGTACGGCAGCGGCAGCCTGCGTGCTTGTGTGTGTCTGTGTTGGCCTGTTTGCGACCGGAACACTGGGATTTACAAAAAAGGAAATTACAAGCGCGGATGGAGTTATGGCACTGAGCAATGATCAGAGATATGTGCCAAACGTGTCTGGAATGAGCTATGAAGAAGCGGAAATATTATTAAAAGAAAAAAACTTAAATCTGATGATCAGCGGAATGAACTATAGTGAAACGATTGAAAAAAATAAAATATTAAGCCAGAATCCGAATGACGGAGCTATCGCGCTGGCGGATGCAACCGTGCAGGTCATTATGAGCGGCGGTCAGGAAGAAGTTATGATGCCGGATCTGGCCGGAATGACAAAAGAAGAAGCGCAGCAGCTGATTACAGGACAGAATCTGACGATCGGAGCAGACGGAATAAACGAAGAATACAGTGACGTGGTGGAAAAAGGAAGAGTGATCACGCAGAGCATCCCTGCGGACGAACGGATCGCGGTGCAGACACAGATTACGCTGGCTGTGTCGCTTGGCAGCCTGAACGAAGAAACAGCGTTGTTGAAAGTGCCTGACCTGACAGGCATGACGAAGGAAAAGGCGCTGAAACTGTTAGGAAAATTAAAAGAACAGGCTGGCTTTACCTTTGTGCTAGGTGAAGTAAAAAATAAATACAGTGCAGAAGTGGAAAAAGGAAAAATTATCAGCCAGAAGCCGAAGGCAGGCGAGACAGTGCGGACGAATGAGCCAATTCGAATCGTGCTCAGCAAAGGCCCTGAAATGGTACAGATACCGGAACTGGTATATCTGACCAAAGATCAGGCGACAGGAAAACTGGAAAAGGCCGGACTGCAGGCAGAGGTTGTGACAGAATATAGTGAGCAGGCGGCAGCAGGGCTTGTCATCCGCCAGGGAGTCAAAGCCGGGTCAAAGGCGGCGAAAGGCAGCCGTGTGACGATTACGGTCAGCCTTGGGAAACAGCCAGTGCAGCAGAGTAGCGGCAGTACCGGGAATAGTGGAAACAGTGGCAGCACAGGAAACAGCAGTTCGTCTGGAACTGGCGGCAGTACCGGGAACAGCGCTGGCAGCAGTTCCGGAGGCGGGCAGAATTCGTCGGGGAATGTGCAGACGCAGCCGGATAACAGCGGCGGCGGTGATTCGGAGTCTGGCGGAAACCGGGCGATTATGCCAGATGGAGGAAGTTTTGTTGTGGAGTAGGAATTGCAGGACATCTTAGATAGGAGGAACAGGGTATGAGAAGGGGCAGAAAGATACTGGCGGTAGTGCTGGTTCTTTGTATGGTGACTGGACTTTGCGTTTGTCCAGGCAGAAAAGAGAGCGTGCAGGCGGCAGTTTTTGGAGACTATGAATATATGGACTTGGCTGGCGGGAATGTTTCGATTACGAAATATAAAGGTTCAGCTCAAGTACTGACAGTTCCGGAGACGATGGATGGAAAACGTGTGACAGATATAGGGGATAGTGCATTTGCAAGAAGCAGCAGCCTGACGGAAATCAATCTGCCGTCCGGAGTGACGAGTATCGGGAGCAGTGCGTTTGAGTCTTGTTTTAATTTGGCAAAGATCAATTTTCCAACCGGCTTGAGCAGCATAGGGGAATTTGCATTTCAGACGTGCAGCAGTTTAACGGAAATCAGCCTGCCGACTGGGGTAACCAGTATCGGAAAGAGTGCGTTTCAGTCTTGCGGCAGTTTGAAGAAAATCAGTCTGCCGGATGGATTAACCAGCATCGGGGATTGGACGTTTGAGCAATGCAGCAGCTTAACGGAAGTCATTTTGCCTGCCGGATTAACAAGTATAGGCGAAGGTGCTTTTTCGTCTTGCGGCGCTTTGACGGAAATCAGTCTGACGGATCAGGTGACCAGCATCGGGCCATCGGCCTTTGATTCCTGCGGGAATCTGGCAAAAATCAGCCTTCCGGTTGCATTGACCAGCATAGGGGACAGTGCATTTAAGGCTTGTACAGGTTTAACGGATGTGAACTATGCCGGGACGCAGCAGCAGTGGGATCAAATCCAGATTGGCTCGGCGGATAATGGTTATTTGAAAAATGCAGCAATACATTTTAACAGTGGTGTGAATGATCCTAAAAATTTGTATGATTATCAGGAAAAAAACGGAACGATAGAAATCACGAAGTACAAGGGGACTGATACGGAGGCGACAGTACCGGAAACAATAGATAATAAAGCAGTAACCAGTATAGGAAACGAAGCTTTTTTCTCCTGCCAGAATCTGACGAAAATTACTCTGCCGACGGGCATCACAAGCATAGAAGATGGCGCATTTAGAAGCTGTACAGGTTTAACGCAGATCAATCTTCCAACGGGTTTGCTTAATCTGGGGGATGGGGCATTTAAGGATTGTACCGGCCTGACCCAAATGGATCTTCCGGCTGGCTTAACCAATATGGGTTTTTCTGTATTTCGAGGCTGTACCAGCTTAGCGCAGATCAGTTTGCCGACAAGCATATCAAGCATAAAGGATGGAGCGTTTGCAGACTGCATCGGCCTGAAAAAAATCAGTATTCCGACCGGAGTAACAAGTATAGAAGATGGAGCGTTTACAGGTTGCAGCAGTTTGTCGGAGATCAACTTACCAGTTGGCCTGAACAGTATAGGGGATGCGGCATTTCAAAATTGTGCAGGTTTGACAGATGTGTATTATGACGGGTCAAGCATTCAGTGGAATCAAATTCAAATCGGTCTAAATAATGCCGATCTGCAGAATGCGGCAATGCACTTTAAGATAAGTTCTGGCGGTGATAATGGGATTTATGAATATACACAGAAGAGTGACGGAACCATAGAGATAACAAAATATAAAGGTACGGATACAGAAGTGAAAGTGCCGGAAAACATAGATGGCAAAGCAGTGACTTCTATCGGAGATTCGGCATTTGCCGACTGTAAAGACGTGACTAAAATTATAATACCAAATGAGGTGACCAGTATAGGAAGTCATGCATTTAATAATTGTGCACTTGTAACAGAGATTGATATACCAGGCAGCGTGACATATATAGATAATTATGCATTTATGAACTGCAGTGGGTTAAAGGATGTGTATTATGCAGGTACGGAACAGCAATGGAATACAATAGACATTGTGGCGACTGGAAATGATTACCTTCTGAATGCACAGAAACATTTCCAAAAAGATACTGTGGATGATACGGAACAGCAATATGAATATAAGATTTTGGATGATGGAACAATAGAAATTGTCGAATATAAAAAAAATGCTGGATCAGTGGTAAGTATTCCGGCAATGATAGACGGAAGACAGGTAACCAGCATAGGAGAGAAAGCTTTTTATTCAAGCGGAGGAATGGTAATTGAAATCAGTATTCCTGAAGGAGTAAAACATATAGGAAACGAAGCATTTAGCTTTTGCGGAGGATTAACAAAAATCAGTATTCCTGATAGTGTTACCAGCATTGGAGAAGGTGTTTTTAATGCTTGCGGACAGTTAACGGAGATTATTATACCAGAAAATTTAAACAGTATAGAAAAACAATTATTTCAAAGATGCAGGAAATTGGAGAATATTACCATTCCGCTTAGTGTAACGAATATAGGGGAAAACGCTTTTAAAGATTGTATAGGATTAAAGGATGTATATTATTCCGGGACAGAAGAGCAGTGGAAAGCAATTCAAATTCATGCAAATGGGAATGAGCAGTTATTAAATGCAACCATACATTTCAAAGAAGCTCCCAAACCACAGCCCCCACAGGAAGAAGAACCGCTGCCAAACACCGTTGATGCCAAAGAAGAACTGCAGCGTTTAAAAGTCGGAGATCCATTTTTATTAAATCAGGATTTTCAACATTATCTGTCTGACGAACAGATAGATGTGATTGAAAGCTACCTTTTCACCTGGCTTGCGGAGGTCAATTACGTATATCAATATTCCGGCTCTGCAAGCGTAAAAGAACTCATTATGAAAAAAGCCGGCATTGATCCTCATGGTGATTTTGCTTCCGGCAGAGAACAGGCAGTTATGCATATGTGTGTCGATACAAAATACGGGCCTCGAATTTTTGCAGTCACGCTTGACCTTGGAAAGCCGGATGACAGCGGAAATCTGTACCCGACCTATGGAGCCATGCATTATGAAGTGCTGGAAAAAGGCAGCCTTCCATCAGACCTGCCGAAAAGCGGACAGATTGGGAGGGAATCTTATACGGATTTGGGAACTTTTGTACAATGCGTCAGCAAAGCATCCGAAGACTCACTGCACGGCACTTACCAATGGGAAACATTAAGTGATGAGATGACAAGCGGCGTGTTGGTTGACAAGACAGTGACAGAAATTATCGGCAATAAAAACGGCTCATTTTCTGACGCGGTATTAACCGTATACGCACAGCCTTTGTTTACATACAGCAAAAAGGTGACGATTGCATGCCCGGTTGACGTGCATATATACAGCATGGATGGCAAGGAGGCCGGCTCTATTGTCAATAACAAACCAAGCGGAGGAAGCGGGAATGTCCGCCTGGATGTAAACGGGGATACAAAAACAGCGTATCTTACAGGAAATGATTATTATTTGAATCTGCGCGGCACAGGTACTGGAACGATGCGGTATGAGGTGGAGGAGATTGCAAACGAAGAAGTGCGCCGCAACGTGCAGTTTTTGGAATTGCAGCTGAAAGAGGATATGCAGTACGAAGGGTATGTATTCCGTCCGCTGAACATCGACCGTGATTTATACGCATTAAGAACAAAAGACGGTTCCGGGCAGGAGGTCTTTTATCCGGATTCAGATACTTACAAAGCTTTGTTTAGGCGAATTCAGGGCCTGTCATTAAGCCAGGGGCAAACATCTCTGGACAGGGATAAAACCTTACAGCTGAGCGCAAGCATGATACCGCTGGATGCGAGCAACCCGAATCTGCAGTGGACAACGGACAGTGAATCGGTCGTAAAGGTGGACAGCAACGGACTTGTCACGGCAGTTGGTTCCGGGCGTGCGACAGTAACGGTATCGACGAAGGACGGAAGCTTTTTAAAGCAGTATTGTGTGATTGATGTTGCAGAACTGAAAAAAGAGGATGGACCTTCCGGCGGCGGAGGCAGCTCCGGCAGCAGTTCTTCCGGGTGGTCCGGCGGTTCTGCACAGCCGCCTGTGGAGCAGGAGAAAAATCCGGTTGTAGTAAATCTGCATTATGTGCTGCAGTTTCAGACGAACGGAGGCACGAATCTGAGCCGCAAGACGATGACGCTTTTAGCAGATGACAGCCCAGGCATTATGCCGAAGGTACAGCGGAAAGATTATCTGTTTGACGGCTGGTATACAAAACAGGACGGCGGAGAGAAAATAACCGGGGATAAGCCGCTGAAAGAGGCTGCGACACTATATGCGAAGTGGACAAGAGTAACGGCACCGGCGAAATCAGCGGTAGCATCGCTCAAATCGAAGAAAAAGGGGCAGATGCAGGTTGGTTTTCAGAATATCAATGGCGTGTCAGGATATCAGATTGAATATGCGTTAAATAAGAAATTTACATCATCAAAGACAAAAGAAGCTGGAAAGACGGCGAAGTCGAAGACCCTTTCCGGACTCAAGGCGGGGAAGAAATATTATGTCAGAGTGCGGGCATATCAGCTGGATTCTATGAAAAACCGGATTTATGGAGCTTATAGTACGGTAAAGAGTGTGAAGGTAAAAAGCTGATGGTTTGACTCAAAATCGTGTGTTTATGCCGGGCGCAGGAAGCTTTCTATTAGTATTTGGATAGGATGATATAATTTTGGAACCGGACGCGGTGGTTTGCGTGCGGTTCCGAAGACGCATGAAAACGGAGGAACTGGGTTATGAAAAGGTGCAGGAGGATATTGGCAGTTGTTTTGGCAATTTGTATGGTGCTGGGACTGGTTTACATGCCTGGTCATACAAAGACAGCTTATGCAGCGGTTTCTGGGGATTATGAGTATGAAGAGCTTTCAGCAACGACGGTTAAGATCACAAAATATACAGGATCAGATGCTGAGCTGGAGATTCCAAATCAGATTGACGGCAAGACAGTGACTGAAATAGGAGCTGCAGCCTTTAAAGGAAACGGCAGTCTGGAGAAAATCGTAGTTCCAAATGGTGTGGAGTATCTAAGAGATGAAGCTTTCCGTACATGTATAAATTTGTCAGCCGTTGGCCTTCCGCAGAGTATAAAGCAGTTCGACAGCTATGTTTTTGATGGATGCAGCAGCCTGAAAAATGTATATTATGCAGGGACTCAGAGTCAATGGGGGCAGATACATACTGTTTTGCCGGAAAATGCGATTTTGCTGAATATAAATATAAATTATGACAGTGAGTTGGAGTTAAGTGGAACGGGAAAAGATTTTAATTATGAACCGTTAAGTGATGGAACTGTTCAGATAACAGAATATACGGGAAAAGACACGATAGTAAGTATTCCTGAAAAAATAGATGGGAAAATAGTAAGCAGTATAGGAGAAAGAACATTTATATCAAGTGATGGCATAACGAAAATAACGAAAGTTATCATTTCTCCAAATGTAAATAATATTGATGCCCAAGCATTTACTTATTGCCCCAAGTTAGTAGAAATTAATGTTGATAAGAACAATCTGAATTATTATTCAGATGAGGGTATCTTGTATAATAAGGATAAAACGGAACTCATACGATGCCCAGCAGGGAAAAGTGGAACATGTAGTGTATTAGCAGATACGGAAACAATAGGAAAATCAGCTTTTGGAAATTGTAAACAGCTGACAGAAATTGAATTCGCAACTGGGCTGGTTAATATAGGGGAAGCAGCATTTACATTTTGCGATGCTCTGACTGAGATATCACTTCCTTCTGGTTTGCGTTATATTGAGGATTATGCTTTTAGCGGGTGTTTTGGATTAACAGAAGTTACAATTCTTGGGAATGTAGAAAGAGTAAATGGTTCATCTTTTTACAGTTGTGAAAATCTTGAAGCGATTCATGTGGATAACAGTAATCCATATTATTCGTCATGGGATGGTGTGTTATATAGTAAGGATAAGACAGAACTGATAAAAGTTCCAGACAGCGTGGCAGATTCCTTTGAAATACCATCTGGTGTTGAAGATATAGGAGGTTGGGCTTTTAATAACTGTATGAAATTGACAGAAGTAACAATACCTTCTGGTGTAGCAAGGATAGGAAAATCGGCATTTAGTTATTGCAGTTATCTGACAGAAGTTACGATTTCTTCTGATGTCAAAGAAATAGAAGAGTCGGCTTTTGAATTTTGTGTAGGATTAAAAAACGTATTTTATTCCGGTACGGAAGAACAGTGGAATAACATTCAGATTGGCCCAAACAATGAAGCGCTGCAGGATGCGGAGATATATTGCGAAGAAGATCCAGAAAATGATTTTGAGTATCGTGATCTGGATGATGGTACGGTAGAAATAACCAGGTACAATGGTTCTGAAACGGTAGTATTGATTCCGGAAGAACTGAATGGAAAAATTGTCACTCAGCTAGGATCCAAGGTCTTTGAGGAAAACAACAATATCGAAGAAGTTTGGATTCCGGCAAGTGTTAAGAATATAAGAGGAGATGTTTTCAACAGCTGTCTCAGCCTTACAGCGATTTATGCAGATGAAAAAAGTGAAAGTTATTTGTCAGACGATGGTATCTTATTTAATAAGAAAAAGACAGAAATTGTCAGATTTCCAACAGGAAAAAGCGGCAGTTATACGATACCGGACAGTGTGACTAATATTGGGAGTGATGCTTTTTATGGCTGCACCGGTTTGACAGAAATTGCCATACCATCCAGCGTAAACAGGATCGCATGGGCATCGTTTTTCAATTGTACTGGTTTGAAAGAAATTCATATACCGACAAGTGTAACAAGTATAGAAGGAGATGCTTTCTGCGGTTGTATAAATTTGACGGAAGTTCATATTCCAGACAGTGTAACAAGTATCGGAGATGGCGCTTTTGCTGCCTGTACAGGCTTGACAGAAATTAAAATTCCAGCAGGCTTAACAAGCATACCGTCGGATGCATTTACTGCCTGTACAGGCTTGACGGAAATTATGATACCAAATGGTGTAGAAAGCATAAAATCGGAGGCTTTTTTAGATTGCAAAGGCCTTAAGAAAATAGAACTTCCGGTCAGTGTAACCAGAATAGAAGGTTCTGCGTTTGAACTGTGCAATAATCTTTCAGAAGTGTTTTATGCCGGAACGAAAGAACAATGGGAAAGCATTCATATCGATGCTTCTAATGAACCGTTATTAAATGCAGCGATATATTACAATGGCAGTCAGCCAGAGCCGGAAGAACCGATTCTGCCTGTTACGGTTGATGCCAAAGAGGAGCTGGAGCGTCTGAAATCCGGGGATCCATTTGCACTGAATCAGGACTTTCAGCATTACCTTTCCGAAGAGCAGATAGATATTTTAGAAAGCTATCTTTATACCTGGCTTGCAGAAATTAATTATGTATATCAGTATTCCGGTTCTGACGGTGTGAAAGAACGCATCATGAAAAAAGCTGGCATTGATCCGCAGGGAGATTTTGCATTTGGGAAGGAACAGGCAATTACGCACATTTGTGTAGAAACAAAATACGGAGCGAAGACATTTGAAGTTATGCTTGACCTTGGAAAACCGGATAACAGCGGCAATCTATACCCGGCCTATGGTGCCATGCATTATGAAATTTTGGAAAAAGGAAACATTCCGTCGGATCTTCCTGACAGCGGGCAGATTGGAAGAGACTCTTATGAGGATCTGGGAACTTTTGCGCAATGCGTCAAAAAAACTTCCGAAGACGGGCTTCGCAATATATATCAGTGGGAATCTTTAAGCGACGAGATGACAAGCGGTGTATTGGTTGACAAGACAGTGACAGAAATTATCGGAAACAAAAACGGTTCTTTTTCTGACGCGACATTTACTATATATGCAAAGCCGCTTTTTACATACAGCAAAAAAGTAACGATTGCCTGTCCAGTAGATGTATACATATACAGCATGGATGGCAGTGAGGCAGGATCCATCATCAATAACAAACCAAACGGAGGAAGTGCCAATGTCCGTCTGGATGTGAATGGAGATACAAAAACAGTATATCTTACAGGCAACGATTATTATCTGAATCTGCGCGGCACGGATACAGGAACCATGCGCTATGAGGTGGAGGAAATCGCGAACGAAGAGGTGCGCCGCAATGTGCAGTTTTTAGAGCTGCAGTTGCAAAAAGATATGCAGTATGAAGGGTATGTGTTCAGGCCGCTGAATATTGACCGTGACTTATATGCATTAAGGACAAAGGGCGATATAGGACAGGAAGTGTTTTATGCAGATGCAGATACATACAAGGCGTTATTTAGGAGGATTCAGGGATTGTCGTTAAGTCAGGGCCAGACTTCTCTGGAACGCAATAAGACAATACAACTGAATGCAAGCATGGTTCCGTTGGATGCGAGTAATCCGGATCTGCAGTGGTCCACGGACAATGAATCAGTCGTAAAGGTCGACGATCATGGATTGGTAACAGCAGTCAGTGCGGGAAAGGCGACAGTAACGGTATCTACAAAAGATGGAAGTTTTTTAAAGCAGTATTGTGTGATTGATGTTGCTGATAAAGCTAATGGAACTGGCGGCAGCAGCAGTTCCGGAAGTTCAGGCTGGTATGGCGGCACTGCGTCAGCACCTGTGGAACAGGATAAAAATCCGGTTGTAGTGAATCTGCATTATGTGCTTCAATTTAATACGAACGGCGGTTCCAATCTGAGCCGAAAGACAATGACGCTCTTAGCGGATGACAGTCCGGGGATTATGCCGAAGGTGCAGCGCAAAGATTATTTGTTTGACGGCTGGTATACGAAGCAGGACGGCGGAGAGAAAATAACCGGGGAGAAGCCGTTAAAAGAGGCTGTGACGCTGTATGCAAGGTGGACAAGGGTATCAGCACCGGCGAAATCAGCGGTATCGGCGCTGAAATCCAAGAAAAAGGGGCAGATGCAGGTTAGTTTTCAGAATATCAATGCTGTTTCAGGGTATCAGATGGAATATGCGTTAAATAAGAAATTTACTGGAGCTAAAATAAAAGAAGCCGGGAAAGCGGCGAAATCAAAGACAATTTCCGGACTTAAGCCGGGAAAAAAATATTATGTCAGAGTGCGTGCGTATCAGCTGGATTCTATGAAAAACAGGATATACGGAGCTTACAGCACAGTAAAGAGCGTGAAGGTAAAGAGCTGATTTGCGCAATTGCATTTGCAAAAACGTCCGGCAGACGATCCGGCATACAACAGGAGGGGAAGGATATGAGGTTCAGGCAGAAAACAAAAAAACTGGCAGTGCTGTTTTTGACATGTTCGGTCATGTTTACAGAAGCATTTGCGTGCAGTCAGCGGATGGTTGTGTCCGCAAAGCCAAAAAGCAAGGCATCTGCAAAAACGTCAGGACAGGCACAGGGGGTAAATGTAACATATCATTCAAAAGACGACATTATAACATACATAAAAGCAAATGGGGCAGAGATTACGGATCCGCTGGAATTTTCACAAAATCCGGTGACAGCTTCGCCTTATGATCCGGGAAAACTGTCGGATCAGACGCAGCAGTCCGCACTGAATATGTTAAAACAGATGCGCTATATCGCAGGTATTTCCGATCAGGTGGAGCTGTCAGATAATCTGAGCGATTATGCTCAGGCGGCAGCATTTGTCAATTATGTGAACGGAAAATTATCACATCAGCCGACAAAGCCGTCTGATATGGATGACGCGTTATTTCGGAAGGGAGAACAGGGGGCAGGTTCGTCCAATATTGCATGGGCATCATGGAGCGGAGCCAGTCTGAATCGAACGATTGCGTTTTCCTGGATGAAGGACGACGACCGTTCCAATATTAACAGGGTAGGACATCGCAGGTGGATGCTGAATCCTGCGATGGGAAAGACAGGATTTGGAGCTGTCAGCGGTTCGAAAGGAACTTACAGCAGTGTCTATGCATTTGACACAAGCAATTCTTCTGCATCGGAGACTGGGGTTGCATGGCCTGCGCAAAATATGCCGGTGGAATATTTTGATGCGGAATTCCCATGGAGCATCAGCATGGGGCATACGGTAGATGCAGACCGGGTGAAAGTAACTCTGACCAGAAAATCAGACGGTCACGTATGGACGTTTTCGAATCAGAGCTCCAGCGGAGATTTTTATGTAGATAATGGTGGTTACGGACAGAAAGGCTGCATTATTTTCCGGCCTCCGCTGTCAGACATAAAAGCTTATGAAGATGGTGACTGCTATGAAGTGAATATCACTGGTGATAAGCAGACAGTCTCTTACACTGTAAATTTTTTTAATCTGAAAACTATCACGCTGGATAAAATTACTGCCGAATATAAGGGGGCTTCCATAGAAGAGGGCGGTACGCTGAATCCGTCGGATTTTGTTGTTACCGGATTCTATTCAGACGGCAGCAAAAAGAAGCTGACAGATTTTACGATACAGCCATATAAGATAACAGCAGGAAATAATAACATTACAATACAGTATCAGGGGAAAACAGCAGTTGTAAAAGTAACCGGAACGGCATCAAAAATTACGATTCAGTTTGATGCAGCAGGCGGTACCGCTGTGCTGCCGCGCACGATAGAAAAAGGTTCGGTACTAAAGCCGGTTCCGGGTACGACGAGAAAAGGCTATTTATTTGAAGGATGGTATACGGCTCCGACAGGCGGTACAAAGCTGGAAGAGACTACCGTGCTGGATCGGGATACTACGTTTTATGCACACTGGAAAGCTGTGGAATTAAGCCATCTTGAGGCAAAAGCTATATTTTCACGTTTCATAGAAGGAGTAGACTATGAGTATGAACCGGATGATTTTCTCGTTACGGCTGTTTATACAGATGGAAGCAGAAGAACAGTTACGGATTATACAATAGATGAGCATACGATTACGGCAGGCGAAAATACACTGACCATCCGCTACGGGGGAAAGTCTGCGGATGTAAAAGTAAATGCGGTAGCAGTTGTGTCTTTTTATGCTATGTATATAGGAGGACTAAAAACGGAGGGCACGACACAGCTGGATGACATAGATCTGAGGTTAAAGGTAGAGCTTTCAGATGGAGATACGATTACCGTAAGGTATCCGGATTATACCATTGATCCGTTTGTTATCCAGCCGGGAGAAAATACACTGACCGTACATTTTGGAGGAAAATCCCAGACATTTATAGTTACCGGACTGCCAAAAGAGGAAGAAAAAATTCTGACAGGAATTACAGCACGTTATACGGGAGGCAGTATATCGGTGCAGGGGCAGATCGACCGGACAAAGCTGACAGTAACCGCTTCGTATTCGGATGGAAGTGTACAGACTATTTCAGATTATGTTCTTGCTGATTATGTGATTAAGGAAGGAGATAATACCATTACGGTATCCTATCAGGGAAAATCGGCAGAGTTTCATGTGACAGGTGTAACAGAGGATATCAGGACAGTTACAGTGCGGTTTGATGCGCAGGGAGGCAGCACAGTTTCCAACCGGACGATAGCAAAAGGTTCTGCGGTTGGTGACTTGCCGGAAACAGAGAGAGACGGATATATTTTTGAAGGATGGTATACGCAGGCACAGGATGGTGCAAAAGTTACGAAAAATACGTTGGTACAGGAGGACGCAACCTATTATGCACATTGGAAAATAAATCCGGAAGACAAGCCGGACAAACCAGATACACCGGATAAACCAGACACACCGGATAAACCAGATACACCGGATAAACCAAATACACCGGACACACCGGATACGCCAAACAAACCAGACACACCGGATACGCCAGACACACCGAATAAACCAGATACGCCATCAGAAAAAGTAACGGTTATGTTTGATGCGCAGGGAGGTGCCAGTGTAGCTCCGATCAGCATGGACAGATACAGCAGGCTTTCTTATATTCCGGTTACTTACCAGTCCGGCCGGATTTTTCAGGGATGGTATACAGGCAGAAATGGAACCGGAAGCCTGCTGACACTTGGCACTCCGATAGAGCAGGATACGGTATATTATGCCTGCTGGACAGCGGCAGACAGGACGGCAGCAGGGCTCGAAGCCGCTGTATATGGAGTTCCTTATGCAGGAGAAAGCGTATATCAGGCACTGACAGTAAGAGTCAGATATTCTGACGGCACGACGGAAACGATATATGATTATACGGTGTCACAGCAGGTATTGTATGCAGGAAACAATCTGATAGGGGTTAGTTGGAACGGATTTACTACAAGCGTGCAGGTACAGGCAGGATCAAATACGACGAATGCAAATATCAGAAGTATTACCGTTGCTTATAACGGAGGTGAGCTGCCCGTTGGAACTTATACGGCATTTGCCGGGCTGACAGTAAAAGCAGTCCTGTATGACGGGACAGAAAGGGAAATAAACAATTATGCACTCAGCGGAAATACGATCCGTCAGGGGCAAAATATCGTTACGGTTCATTATGAAGGCAGGACAGCAAACTTTCTGGTAACCGGCTACCAGCATTTGTCAGTCAGGCTGCATGCGGATGGTGTGTCGGATATCTGGGTAGCGAGAGGAGCGAATCTGGACGCTGTTTTAAAGAACAGCTATCCGGTCAGGGAAGGATATCTGTTTTTGGGATGGTATTTGGATGAAAACCTGTCGCAGAAGGTGACCGCTGGCACCGGCGTATCAGATGGTATGCAGCTGTATGCAAAATGGCAGAAGCTGGATAACTGGAAACTGAATAAAACAAAAGCCGTTGTAAAAAAAGGCAGAACTGTAACCCTGTCTGTAAAAGGATTGAAGAATAATCAGATTATGTGGAAAACATCGAATAAACGAATTGCCTCAGTTTCCTCAAAAGGAGTTGTAAAAGCTAAAAAAGCCGGAACCGTGATTATAACGGCAGTAACGCCAGACGGGTCTGTTATGACATGCACCATAAAGGTCAGAAAAAAATAAGCAGTACAAAGCAAAAGAAGAAAGGGGCAGACATGCTTTCATTTGATATTTTATCCAAAAACGGAGAGCGGGAATACAACGAGGATTATGCAGGAGCGGAAAGACGGCAGGAATCCTGGTGTTTTGTCCTTGCTGACGGCCTGGGCGGGCATGGCGGTGGGGACGAAGCGTCTCGTCTGGTATCAGAGTATATTTTGGAGGATTTTTCAAGGCATGGTATTGTGACGGAAGCTTATTTAAGAAAATGCTTTGAAGAGAGTCAGCATATTTTGCTGCAGGAACAGAGAAAACAGAGACGGATGATGGAGATGAAGACGACGCTTACCGTTCTTCTGGCGGATAACAGCCGGATTCAGTGGGGACATATCGGAGATTCCAGAATTTACGCTTTTCAGAATAAAAAGCTGAAAGGGCGGACACTGGATCATAGTGTACCGCAGATGCTGGTGCTGGCAGGCAAATTAAAAGAAAAGCAGATCCGCGGGCATGCAGACCGCAACCGCTTACTGCGAGTGATGGGCGTGGAATGGGATGAGCCGCAGTATGAAATTGCGAAGCCGCTGCAGAGAACGGGAGGAGAGGCGTTCTTGCTCTGTACGGATGGATTTTGGGAATGGATACAGGAAAAGACGATGCAGCATCTGCTGAAAAAATCCGATAGTCCCACGCAATGGCTGGAGATGATGGAGAAAGCGGTGATTAAGCAGGGGAGTGGGAAAGGAATGGATAATTATACGGCTGTTGGGGTGTTTTTGTAGCAGTTTGTGAAAACACAGTTAAAAACCATTGAAGAAGAGGGAGGAAAGAGTATTATGCGTAGCAAAATAATGCATATGAAGAAGATAATATCAGCTTTTCTGGCGATTTGTCTGACGTTTTGTTTTATAACATCGCCTGCAAATATGTGGGAAGTGAAAGCGGATACTTTCATATCAGGGGATTATGAATATAATATTTTACAGGATGGGACGGTTGAAATCACGGGCTATACAGGAACAGATCAAATCCTGAATATCCCATCAGCAATTGAGGGAAAAACGGTAACCAGTATCGGGGAATACGCTTTTAACGGCTGTGCGGGAATTACGGAAATTATAATGCCAGATACAGTAACAACTGTTAAACCATATGCGTTTTATCGCAGCAGTGCAGCAAAAATTACAATCCCAGCCAGTGTCTCAAGTATCGGTCAGAATGCATTCAGCGGTTGCGCAGCTCTCACGGAGATTATTGTAGAAACTGGAGCCGCATCGCCGAACTATTGCTCGGATGACGGGGTGTTATATAACAAAGATAAAACACTGCTGATTACTTGTCCGGCAGGAAAAACAGGTATATATACGATTCCGTCTGGAGTAACGAACATTAATGACTATGCTTTTTTCGGATGTACTGGCATAACAGAAATTACGATTCCGTCCAGTGTCATAAGCATACAGGAAGGGGCGTTCAATGGATGCAGCGGCTTGCAGCAGATCACGGTACCGGCTAGTGTGACCAGTATCGGTTCGATGGCATTTGCGTCCTGCAGCAGTCTGACAGACATTACGATTCCATCCAGTGTCAACAATATGGGAATCAGTGTGTTCAGCGATTGTACAGGATTAAAAACAGCTACGATCCAATTTAACGTTACCAGTATTCAGAGTGGTACGTTTTATAATTGCAGCAGTCTGGAAAGTATCACGATTCCCTCCAGTATCACGACAATTGGGCAGGAGGCTTTTGAAAATTGCGAAAATCTGAAAACTATAACAATACCTACAAGCGTTACCGCTGTACAGGAGAGCGCTTTTGGAAACTGCGCAAGCCTGAGCGATGTGTATTATGCCGGCAGTGAGGAGCAGTGGCGGGCTATTCAGGTTTCCACAACGGTAGGCGGCGATGCAGGAAACCAGAAGCTTTTAAATGCAACGATTCATTTAAAAAACGGCACTACGATTAATGGGCCTGAAAAAAACGCGGACTACAAAATCGGAACGATATCTGCCTTTGATGAAGCTGCAAAGACCGTAAAAATAGCGGGAAATATCTATGCGGCTGCGGACAGCCTTAACTATAGCGGAATGAATGAGCTGGTTACTGCAAAAGAACAGATGATCGCTACATTTTCAAATGGTAAAATAACAAAAATAGAAAAAGTACAGGATGTACTGGAGCCGGAGTTTAAGATAGGCGCTACGCCAGGTTCTGGTCCGATTATACTGCAAAACAGCGGATACTTAATTAGCAGCCAGGAGTTTTTTGCACAGCTAAGGGTTACGAGTGCATATCCAGAATCTGCGTTTCAGGGAATAGATGGCATCGGAATAGATGTCAGTGAAATATCTGTCGCATTGGATACAGAAGGTTTTTGCATCCGACGCGAAGGCGAGGACAGGGATGAAACGACTGTCAGCATAACGGAACCGGTGAACCGGAAACTGCTGTATGGAGAGACAGAGAGCTATAACTATGTTGTATATGCGAAAAATGGATTTACCTTTACACAAGAAGACCTGCCATATGTAATAAAGGCTAATGCGGATACAGCAAACGGAACGGCCAGTGATCAGATCACTATGCATGCATATTTTCAATTTACGGAAGAGGAAATCAATCTGGAAAATGTAAAACAGGAGCTGGATAATCTGAAGAAGAAAGATCTGCTTTCCCTTAAGCAGGACTTTCAGAACTATTTATCAGACGAGCAGATAGATATTATCGAAAATTATATTTATACATGGCTGGCGGAGGTCAACTATGCTTACAAATATAATGGAAATAATGACGTGAAGAAACTGATTATGAAAAAAGCCGGGCTGGATCCGGCCGCTGAGACTGCGTCTGATATGGAACAGGCGATTACGCATATCACGGTTGATACAAAATACGGCAAGAAAAATATAGAGATTACACTGGAACTTGGACAACCGGACGCACAGGGCAATTTATATCCGTCATACGGAAAGATGAATTATGAAATACTGGAAAAACAGACAATCCCGGAAGGGCTGCCGGTAACCGGACAGATCGGAAATGCATCATTTACAGATATAGGGACATTTACAGAGTGTGTGGCAAGGGCAAATGAGGATTCTTTGCATCATACCTATCAATGGGAATCACTGCAGGACGATTTGATGGCAGGCGTTTTGATTGATAAGCCGATCATCGGTATGGTTGGAGAGCAGAACGGTTCTTTTTCAGACGGTACATTTACGGTATATGCAAAACCGCTCTTTACCTACAGCAAAAAGGTAACGATTGCCTGTCCGGTAGACGTATATATATACACGATGGACGGCAAAGAGGTTGCTTCAATTATAAATAATATGCCAAGTGATAATGCACGGAGCGCAAATGACCCAAATGTCCGTGTGGATGTAAACGGAGATACAAAAACGGTCTATCTCACCGGAAATGATTACTATGTGAAGCTGCATGGGACGGATACCGGAACGATGCGCTATGAAGTAGAGGAAATTGCTAATGAAGAGGTACGGCGAAATGTACGGTTTTTGGAGCTGCAGCTGAAAAAAGATATGCAGTATGAAGGATATGTGTTCCGGCCGTTGAATATTGACAAAGATTTATATGCGCTGCGGACAGTGGAAGGCGGAGATGTATTTTATGCGGACAAGGATTCATATGAGGCGTTATTTAGGCGGATTTTAGGATTGACATTAAGCCAGAGCAGCACTTCCCTGTCTGCAAATAAAACGGTGCAGCTGAGTGCCAGCCTTTTTCCTTTGGATGCCAGCAATCCGAATCTGCAATGGTCGACAGACAATGCGTCAGTTGCAAAAGTAGACAGCAGCGGTATGGTAACGGCGGTTGCGGCAGGAAAAGCGACGATTACGGTGGCGACGAAGGACGGGAGCTTTTTAAAACAGTTCTGTGTGATCGACGTCGCGGCATCCGGTGGTTCTTCCGGCAGCAGCTCTGGCGGATACTATGGCGGTTCTTCCGGCGGATCAATTCCGGCGGTGGAACCTACGCCGGTTGTTGTAAAGCTGCATTATGTTGTTCAGTTCGATGCAAACGGAGGGGTGAATTTAAGCCGCAAGTCGATGACACTGTTAGAAGATGACAGTCCAGGCATTATGCCGAAGGTGCAGCGCAAGGATTACACATTTGACGGCTGGTATACGCAGCAGGAAGGAGGTGCGCAGGTAACCGGGGACAAGCCTCTGAAAGAAGCCGCGACGCTGTATGCACGCTGGACAAAAACGGCAGCCCCGGCAAAGGCGTCGGTATCCGCGCTTAAGTCTCAGAAGAAAGGGCAGATGCAGGTCAGTTTTCAGAAATTAAAAAGTGCGGCCGGATATGAAGTTTCGTATTCCACAAACAAGAGCTTTGCGTCGGCGAAGACAAAAGAAGCCGGAGCGGCAGCGTCATTGAAGACAATAACGGGATTAAAGGTCGGGAAAAAATATTATGTCAGAGTGAGGGCATACTGTATGGATTCTATGAAAAACAGGATTTACGGTGCATATAGCTCGGCAAAAAGCATCAAAATTAAATCATGAATAGTTTTTATCGTGCCGTTTTGGCAAAGAAAAAGAAACGGATGGTAACAGTTCATGGGTCATCTGAACTGTTACAACGGATGAAATGAGGGGAGGTATCTATGAAAAAGATATATGCGTTTTGTGCAATCGTGTTTTGCGCCTGCTGTTTTTTATTTGCAGGTATCAGCAGTACAACCGTACAAGCAGCCATTCAGACCGATATCGAATTATATGCGCTGGATGAATGGTGTCAGAAATACATACAGATTCCGGATTCAGCGATGAAATCTTATCAAATCGAGGTGCCGGGTGGGCAGCAGGCACGCTATCGTGTAGTTGATGGCGAAAGTGTTACCGTATCATCCAGCGGATTGATCGAACCGGCAAAAGAGACATGGTATGTCAACGGAAATATGAGTACAACCTTTCCGCAGGGCGGGCCAAATGAAAAGGTTGAAATTGAGAATGTATATGGAAAATCTGTTGTACAGGTTACAACTGCTTCACAGACTTATGATATTACGGTTAACGTAAAGGATTATGCGGAGCAATATGCGGAAACTGTTATGGATGAATATCTGCATAATAAGATTACAGAAAGCATGTCAGATTTTGAAAAACTGGAAGCAATCGCAGCGTTTCCGGCACAATATGATTATAGTGCAAGCGCTTCCAGTTATAAAGGAATGATCGTTACAGGAGGCGGCGACTGTTGGGCAAGTACTTCTGCAATTATACATCTGTGTGAAAAAGTTCAGCTGCAGGCGCATGTCCGTTATGCAGTCAATGATGGAAACGCAGGGAGCGGGCATAGGAACGCGGCTGTAAAAATCGGAGATTCCGTCTATGTTGTAGAAGCCGGTTATAATGAAACAAAACCAAGAAATTATAATATATGGGAAGAAAAAACAGGTTTTGATTACAGTATTGAGGATGGAAAAGTAGAGATTAAGCAGTATGACGGATTTTCATCTGATATAGTAATTCCGGCAGAAATCAAAGGATATCCGGTGACATCCATTGGAGATTCCGCATTTTATTATGGAGAGCGTTATTCAGACGTTCCAGTACATTCGGTACAGCTGCCGGATACGATTGTTCATATCGGGAAAAATGCATTTGCGCGAACTTCCATAAAAAGTATCAGACTGCCCGCTTCAGTACAGACGATTCATACATTTGCTTTTTCCGAATCGGATTTAACAGAAATTCAGGTTGCGGATGGAAATGCCAGCTACAGCAGCACAGACGGGGTTCTGTTTGATGCGGACCGCAAAATACTGATTGCGTTTCCGGCAGGAAAACAGGGGGTTTACTATATTCCGGACGGTGTGACTGCAATTAGCACATATGCTTTTGGATACACAAAAAAATTACAGAAAGTAGTTGTGCCAGAATCTGTAACGTCCATTGGAGAAGGCGCTTTTGGCGGCTGTCAGTTAAAAGAAGTGTACTTTAAAGGTGACGTTCCTGTCTGTGATAAATATCTGTTTTTTGAAATGACGCTAAAGGTTTTTTATCCGGAGGGGAAGTCTTGGACAGCAGAGAGCATTCAGGAACATGAGGCCAAAAAAATCAGTTGGAGCACATGGGATACCAGCAGTGTTGTGACAGAGGAGGAGAAAACAGTTCCCATCGAATCCATCGAATTAAATGCGAAACGGATTGCATTATCAGTGGGTACGGAGTTTCAGCTAAAGGCTTCGCTTTCACCTGAAAATGCAGAAAATGCGTTGAACTGGACATCATCAGATTCATCCGTTGCGACTGTAAGCAGTGACGGTTTGGTTCGGGCAATCGGAGAAGGAGAAGCATTGATTACGGCAGGCGGGAAGGATGGGAGCGATAAAAAGGCATCCTGTACTGTTATTGTATCCACATCAAATCCGGTACAACAGGATCCAATACAAACGCATCCAGTACAGGGCGATGTGACAGGTGACATACAGACCCGCCCGATTCAGAATCCTGTTTCGGACAATGTACAAAATGATCCGGTGCAGAAAAATGAAGCTGTACTGATTCAAAACATAACACTTGATAAATCCGCTGTCTCATTGAACCAGTCTGAGCGCATTCAGCTGACAGCAACAGTATTTCCGGCGAATGCGGATCAGAATCTGGACTGGACGTCATCGAATCCATCAGCAACAACGGTAAGCAATACCGGGTTGGTTACTGCGGTAGGAGCGGGGCAGACGGTGATTACAGTAAAAGGACGGGACGGCAGTGGAAAAAGTGCGGTCTGTACAGTCAATGTATCGAATGCTTCCGATAAGCAGGAGAATCATGCAGATCAAAATACCGAATCAGACAGCAGTACAGATTCAGCGGGGAACGATCAGGAAAAAACACCCGCGGCGACTTCTTTGCCTATGGTCGGAACGAAGCTGAAAGATAAAACATTAAAAGCAGTTTTTCAAGTAACAAAGCAAGGTGCCGCGGGCCGTGAAGTTACATTTTTAAAACCTCTGAACAGTAAAGTGCAAAAGATTACAATACCAGCATCCGTGAGCATAGACGGGGTTACATATAAAGTAACAGCGATTTCGGCAAGTGCATGTAAGAATCATAAGAATTTAAAGACGGCAGTGATTGGAAAAAATGTTCTTGTCGTGGGGAAGGATGCTTTTTATGGATGTACAAGGCTGAAATCAATATCTATGGGCGAAAACATAAGAACCATTGGGAACCGGGCATTTTATAAATGTACGGCAATAAATAAAATTGTAATTCCGAATAAAGTTACGAAGATCGGTACACAGGCATTTTTTGGAGACAAAAAACTAAGTAACATGAATATTCAGACGCTGCATCTGATTAACAGGAATGTGGGATCGAAAGCATTTGATGGAATTGGCTCACAGGCAGTTTATACAGTTCCTCGTGTAAAGGCACAAGCCTATAAAAAGCTTTTAATTAAAAAGGGAGCTGATTTATAGAGGGTAGGAAGGGTTACTATGAATGGTTGCTATGAGCGGCTTTTATGCCGTGAATAGTACAAAAAAAGAAAGGAGAAGCTTATGGCAAAGAAAAAGATATTTACGGCAGGTCTGCTATGCGGTATACTGTTAACAGGCATGCTGCACATGGATACCGTTTTTGCGGCACCATCATTGTCCGCATCGGCAGACACAGGAAGCGTGTCAGAAGGGGATTATGTAAATGTGGATGTAAAGATCGGTGAAAATCCATCTATCAGCACACTTGGAGCGACGCTGAATTACGACAGCAGTGTTTTAAAGTATGACAGCAGTACATGGAATAACGGGTTTTCAGGAAGTGATATGCAGATGGCATCCGATACGGGAAGCGAAGTAAATCTGTCTGTTGTATGCGATGACAGTTACGCAGAAGACGGCACTGTCGTAACAGTACGTTTTCAGGCCGTAAAAGAATCATCGTCCATTCCGGTTACGCTGGCGCTGCGTGATATGGCAGACGCGGATTTGGCAGCAATATCGGACTGTACGGTTGCCAGTGCCGTGCAGGCGCCCCAGGCCGCTAAAACAGACGGAGAGAGTGATAAGAATGATACGGTAGATCTGGAAAATCCGGAAGAAGCATCGGATATTAACGTTGTGGATGAAGAAGCAGGTGCGGAAGAACAGCTTCAGAAAGATACAGCAAAAACAACAGAAACAACAGGCCAAATGGAAGCAGATGTTCACAGCTCTTCGGTTGCAGTGCAGAACATATCGGATACAGGCAATGGCACACAAACCTCGGCGGTAGCTCAGTCAAAGTCATCCAGGCCGGATGCAAATTATAAGACTGGAATCGGCCTTGGCAGCGATGCATTAATCGTCGGAGCGGCAGCGTTCGGTATTTTGGCTCTTATACTTGCAGTCAGACGTCATCGGGAGGACAGATCATGAGAAAAGGAAAAAAAGCAGCGGCTGCAGCCGCTGGCCTGGTTCTTTGCATATGCACGCTGTTTGGAAAAGCATATGCTGCCGAGAGCCAATGGAAGATAGAACATACATTAGACAAAGAAAGCTGCATGCAGGGGGATACACTTTTGCTGTCAGTCTCGCTGAAAGGTGAAAGCAAGACCAAAACGACAGAAATGACTACGTTAAGCGGTATTTTGGAATATGACACAAGCCTGTTTGCCGTGGGTAAAGACGATATCCTTCCGGCAGGAAAAGAAACAGTAAAAGAGTGTTCGTTTGATGCATCTGCGGGCAAGTTTACGATTCAGTACGATTCCAAAGTATCTGCGAAGGATGCGGATAAGCTTCTGCAGATCAGACTGCACGTTGCAGAGGATTCCTCTGTCGGAAAGACTACGGTCTGCGTAACGAATATGGAATGGAGCGAAGCGGACGGCAAAAACAAGCAGGAAATTGAACACCGCATTCCAGCACATATTACGATACAGGCATCGAAAAGTGCGGCAGCAGGCGATGTGAATGGAGACGGCAAAGTGGATCTGGTGGATGCAAGGCTGGTTATGCAGTATTATAATGGAGCAGATGTGCTGGATGACACGCAGCAAAAAAACGCGGACATCAATGGAGACGGAAAAATCAATCTCATAGATGTAAAGCAGATTATGCAGTATTATAATGGGGAAATCGACGAGCCTGCAACAGGACAGACAAGTACATCTGTTGTATAAACGTTCAGATGGCGGGAGGTGTAAGATGGCGCTGCAATGGACGACAGAAGAATATACGCTTTCAAATATCAAAAAATGTATTTCGAATGGCTGGCGCATGAACAGAAGCCAGTTATATGAATATGGAAAAAAGCTTCAAAGAGCCAGAGAGCGGGTACTGCCGGGAGAGCTTGGGAGTGCATTTGCGGATGCAGTCAGCCGGATTGCCGACGACCATGCCAATATAAGCTGGACGGAGCTTTTAAAAGATACAGAGCTAATGCAGAAGCTGCTGCAAAGCAGCAGGCAGTGGGACAGGGACGAATGGCTGAAACGACTGCCGGGCCTGGAAGCGCGGCAGGAAAAGTATTTTCGTACACAGCTTGGCGCGGCGTTTATCCAGACATTAAAAATAAAGCTGGATATATGCGAAGAGAAGCAGCAGTCTGTACAAAAAACAGATGTACAGCCTGCTGCCGGTGAGATTCTCCAGCTGGAAGGTGTTGCGGCCTGGCTGATGCAGGATACTGACCCAATCCAGTCAGAACAAAAAAAGAAGGCCAACCAGCATGTCATGAAGCTGTCAGGCGGGGCACCAGCCGCAGTGTGTGCCTGCATATCGTTCTGCCTGTTATCAGCCTGGCTGTATGGTCAGTTTGAAAGAAACCAGAACGTTTATGATATACACAAGCTAAAGGCGGCATCTGCTCCTGTGCAGGAGACTTACACAGAAAAAACAGAAAACAGGGAAACTGTACATACAGAAAAAGCGGCAGACAGGACGTCAAAAACGAAAATTCCCGCTGCAAATCCAAAACAGAAAAAGCAGGATATACAGCAAAAAAGACCAAAGATACTGGCCCAATATCAGGAAATGGCAAAAGAATATCCAGGGCTTTTCGGATGGCTGCAGATTCCGGATACGCAAATCGACCTGCCTGTGATGCAGCCGCTGAAAGAAAAAGATTTTTATCTGAATCATGATTTTACTGGCGCAGATTCGGCAGAAGGAGCTTTGTTCGCAGATCCGGAAAACAACCGTTGGCCGCAGGACGGCAATACGGTTATTTACGGGCATAATATGAAAAACGGGCATATTTTCGGGGAGCTTGATTTATACGAAGACCCGGCTTATTTTCAGAAGCACAAAGAGATTCATTTTGACACGATTTATGAAACGGGTCAGTATGAAGCGGTGGCTGTCATTAAAACAAGAATATTGAACGAGAATGAGCAGGGATTTCGGTACTATCAGTTTTTTCAATACGATAATAAAAAACAATTCCAGCAGTGTGCAGAATTTGTAAAGGAAAACCAATTGTTTGATACAGGCAGCAGCCTGCGGTATCATGATCGGATTTTGATGCTGTCAACTTGTGAATATTCGCAGGAAAATGGGAGGCTTGTCATTGTCGCAAGGAAAATTGCCTGAGTCATGGTGTATGTTCGAAAAGATAAAAAGAGGATCAGCGATGAAAAATTACAGAAACAATCTTTGTCAAAGAGCTATATTTTATATGATCATAATCATGTCCATGATCTGCATGAGATATCGCTTTGGCACATCCATGCCTGTGTATGCACAGAAAATTGAAATCGAATCAGAACTTGAATTCGGATATGAGACTGATAAAGATACAGAATTCAGACAAGACGAAGCCACATTTACGGATGATCAAGGCATTATATATACTTATGGCAATAATCAGGACTGCTTTATCAGTGGGTATACGCAAGACATAGGAAGCATCATAAAGATTCCAGTCAAAATCAGTAATGTAGCAGGCACCTATCAGGTCAAAGGAATCCGCAAATCAGCTTTCCAGGACTGCGATGCATTAGCGCAGGTACAGATTCCAAACAGTGTGACTGACATTGCATCAGATGCGTTTTCAGACTGCAGGAATCTGAAAGAGATTTCCGTTCTCCCAGTGGAATATGCGCGAAAAAAGAGCGATAAGTCTTCTGTAGCTACTGTAAAAATTCACAGTGCACTGTTATGCACATCAGCAAAGGTAAAACTGGAAATTGATGAAACGGTAATGCAGCAATCTGTTTCTGATGCAAAGACGGATGTTGTTTCATTACAGATATGGATGACAGCTCATGATAGTATGCCTGTAAAAAAATCTCTGCCTGCCCATATGGTATTGCAGCGGAAAGCGGTTAAAGCAATTGCAGACAGTGGTAAAGATTTCAAGGTGAAGGTCAAAGACGCGGAAGGCAGCAGTTACTATATCAAAGTACAAGCAAAAGATCTGGGGCAGTTGTCAGGGAATCTTATGCTTACACTTGGAGAAAAAGAAGCAGATGATATCACCGGTACGATGAATGCTGATTTAAAAAAGGCATGCAAAAAAAACGGAATCCATAAAAATGCAGTAACAATTTTATCTTATTCTTTTGAGAAAGATTCAAGGACAAATATTAATATTGTTTTCCCTGTTGAAGGTGCAAAGCCGGGCAGTAATCTGTATGTATATCGATATGATAAAAACAAGCGGGTATTTGCCGCAATATCTTTTCATCCGCATACGGTTTCTGATCAGGGAAATATAACGATATCCGTTTCAAAAGGCGGCATGTTTGCAGTAACAAAGAAAAAATTCCAATATATGAGCAGGCAGCCTTCCGGTGAATTTTTGACAGAATCCAGCGGTACTTATTATATTAATAAAAATGGTCAAGCAGTACATGGCTGGAAGAAGATAGGCAGCGAGTACTATTATTTTGATAGAGAGAACGGGAAAATGTCTGTCAGCAGCAGGATAGATGGCATTAAAATACAGGCGGACGGAACAGCAAAGCAGACCGAGGAAAATGTTAGTAAGATTCAGACGATGATAAAAGCGCGTGCTGTTGTTGACCAGATTACAGATCCAACAGACAGTAAAAGCCAGAAAATAGAAAAGTGTTTCCGATGGGTACTGCAGTTTCCATATAGAAGATATCGGAGATTGAAGCCGATTTACCGGCAGCCGGGATGGGAAATCACATTTGCCAATGATATTTTTGACCATCATCAGGGATGCTGTGTGTCGGAAGCATCAGCAGTGGCATTTTTGTTTCATGAGTGCGGTTATCAGACCGTGTATGTAGCATGTGATACAGGACATGCATGGGTAGAATTAAATGGAAGGGTGTATGATCCGTTATTTGCGGAATCACGGGAATTTTATCAATATTATAATGTGCCTTACGCAGGATATGGTATGCGACCTGTATTAAAAAGAAAAATATAAATGATAGTAAGTTCGAATCGGTGTGTAAAATTCATAGATTTTTTACACACCATACAGCACCTCATATATCCGTTTTTCCACGGACGACTCCTTTACTTGAAAATACCTGGCGAGATATTTAATTGTATAGACACGGCTGCCGTTGCCGTAATCCATCGCCGCATTGTACCGTTCCCGAAACTTGTCCGCTGGCATGAGCAAGGTGGCCGCGAACCGGTCGGCGCGTGACTCTTTTTCAGAACGGTGGTCCTTTCGTGGGTAATTTTCCGCAAATGTGCGACCATTATCCAAGCATCCAGGATTTCCTATGTAATCAAAAAGGTAATGGCCGAGTTCATGCGCCGCCACAAACCGCTGGTGTCCATATGGCTCCGTGCTGTCCGTAAAGATGACGGCGTCAGAGTCGTAAGCATCTCTGGTTCGGCCGCCTGCGTAAATGACTCCGGACATGCCTTCTAGCATGTTGCTTGTCCTGCGCAAATCGATCCCAAACGCATTTACAATCTGCACAACAGGGGTAGCGGAGCCATCATAGCATCCCGCAGACTCGGCTGCACGTAGTATTTCCGTAGCTGTTTCTGACGCGTTCTGTGGCGTATACTGCGAACAATTACCGCATCTATCCAGCTCTTCTTTTTTCTGTTCTGCGTAAGCGAGGAATGCGTCTGGATTTTTCAAAACCGGTTTTTCCTTCACTAACATGTTCTTTTCCTTCTTTCTAGTGTATGTAATGATGTTTTTTCCCATCCGTGCTTATCCTCCCTGTCTAGAGCTTGTCCATCTAGATACCATAGCATGGATAACATGACAGGAAAAGAAAAATCAGACATAACGAAACAGCGGATTATCTGTTTATCTTAGCATATATCGGCACAAATCCGCATATAATTATATTTGTTGTGTTAAATTTTACCATAAATGCTGAATCTTGTCCACAAAAAAACAGATATCACCAGCATTGAAAGCTGCTTGTACATAAACTCGTTTCTTCATAAAAAAGGATGGCATATGGATATTTCTGGTAGTATAATATACTTGCTGAAAGAACTTCCAGCTGTCTGTCCGGTTCTTGCGGTATCAAACGAACATAGTTACATGAAAATTGCAGCAATGGAATAACCGAACTGCTGCGTAAAAATTGCAGCAATGGAATGTCTGAATGACTGTTTTGTATAGTATGAGTATGCAATGGGATATTTGAGTTGCTGCATAGAAAGAGGTAAGAAAATGAATGAAAAGACAATGAACTACTGTAACATGCTGATTCAGAACAGAAATATGTTTCGGGAAGCTTTTAAGTGGGAGGATGGACTGTCCTGTTTAGCTGGGGCTGGCATTTTTACAATGGCTGATCAGATGGTGGATGTGGCCACGTTAAAAAGCTGCAAGAAAATATTGTCGCAAAAAGTCAGTATGTTCTCCTTTTTTGAGGGAGTGGCACGCATACCGGTTGTTGCTATGCTGGCGGCAAGCGGCAGGCCTGAACAGTTGCTGACACAGGGTTTGGACATCTATAAACGGCTCAAGCAGGATTTTATAAGTTCTCCGTATCTGCCGCTGGCGGCAATGATGATCGCGCAGATGACAGGAGAGGAAAGCTGCGAGAAGATGGCGGTACGCACCAAGACGCTTTACAAGCGGATGAAGGAAGAGCATCCGTTTTTGACAAGCAGCGAGGACAGTCCGCTGTGTGCTTTGCTGGCATTTTCGGAAAAATCAGATGATGCGCTGATCTTTGATATGGAAAAGTGTTATGAAATATTAAAGAATGAGTTTTTTTATGGAAACGCAGTTCAGTCTCTTACACATGTATTGGCTCTCTTTGATGAACCTGCGGAATTAAAATGTGAAAAAACAATGCAGCTGTTTCATGCAATGAAGGAAGCGGGCAGAAAATATGGAACCAATTATGAGCTGCCAACTCTGGGAGTGCTTGCCATGACGCAGGTTCCGGTCAAAGAGATCGTTCAGGAAATTATTGAAATCGAAGAGTGGCTTTCCAAACAGAAAGGGTTTGGATTATGGAGTAATGTGACACAGAAGCAGAGACTGCTGTATGCAGGCATGCTCGCTCAAAAAGATTATATCAAGGTAGATGCCATTCAGACGACCGCAATAGGCAGTGTGATGGCAATGGTTTTGGCACAGGAAATTACGTTGTGCGCAATAGTAGCATGCAGTGTGGCCGCTTCTTCTTCATCATCGGGCAATTAGATAAAAAATTTAGTAAAACGCCGGTTATGACAGCCGGCGTTTTTAACATGCTTAATTATAACTCAGAAGCTGCATGTTCTCAAGGCCATGTCTGGTCAGGCTGCATACATGGTCGCAGACTTCCTCAATATATTTCCGGTCATGTGAAATGCTTATAATTGCTCCCGGAAATTCTCTTAACATCTGTCGGATCACAGGGCCTGACAGCGGAGAAAAATTGCGGGTCGGCTCATCCAGTATTAAGACGTCTGCATGGGACAGACTCATTTTTAAAAGGAATATTTTGGCCTTCTGACCGCCGGATAACTGACTGATGGGATGGCTCATTTCATCAGCGGTATATTTTAACGCGCCAAGGTATGTGCGTATTTTCGTGCGTGTTTCCTTATCTCCGACCGGATCCAGAAAATCTAACGGCGTCATGGTATCCGTCAGCAGTTCTTCGTAGTTTTGCGGCATATATTCTGCATGAATATCCGTCCTGCCCAGCAGTTCTTTTGCAATCAACCGCAGCAGCGTCGTTTTTCCTGCTCCATTTGTACCGATGATGCATAGTTTTTTAGAACCGCGTAAAATCAAGTGAATGTTTTCTGCCAGCACTGTTTCATGGTCAGGCGTGTACAGCTTTTCCAAAGAGTATTCCAGCACTGTTTTTCCGGCTGGTATGCCGGCGTTGCTGCCGCCCAGTTTAAAAAACAGGGAGCTTTCTTCCTCAGGCATAGTTGTCATTGTTTCGTCTTCACGCGCAAAGCGGCGTTCCATAGACTTTACCGCATGCATTTTCTTTTTCAGCAGCCGGGCCTTAGCTGGATTTTGTCTGGAAATGCTGTTTTGCGCATATGCGACGCTTTGGTAAATACGTTCGTATTTCTCCTCACGAAGCTTTTTTTCCCTGCGGTCATTCGCGGCAATCCGCGCCTGGTTTTCAAATTGCTGCAGGCGCTGCTGCCTGTATGAAACATAAGACATGCGTGCAATTGTATGCCGGCATTGTGTTTTATGGCGAATCTGTTCTATATGGATGATTACATTGGCAGTACGTTCGATGAAAGTCTCATCATGGGAAATGTACAGCACGATTTTTTTCCAGTTTAAAACAAATGTCTCCAGCCATTCCAGCGTTTTCAGATCCAGATCGTTGGAAGGTTCATCGAGCAGAAGAATGTCCGGTTCTGACAGCAGCAGACGAAGCAGCTGAGCTTTTATTTTTTCACCTCCGGACAGCGTATCCATACGCTGATCACTGTAAAAAAATTCACAGGAAAGGCCGAACTGCGCCGCCAGTTTATGAAGTTCTTTCGGTGTCTGTTCGAAAAACAGAGGTTCTTCCATAAAATATTCATAAATGCTTTGCTGGCGGCATGCATAGGGAAGTTCCTGCGGCAGATATCCGAGCTTTTCGTTCAGCAGTATCCGTTCACCGGCAGCTTCGCAGTAATCTTCGACAAGTTCCGGACGGTAAATCCATTGCAGGAGCGTGGATTTTCCATTACCTTCCTCGCCTATGACAGCGGCTTTGTCACCGTCATTTAATACGAGACTGAAATTTTCAAGAAGCGTTCTGCAATCTTTTTTGTGTGTGATGGTCATATTTTTAATTTGTATCATAGGGGCCTCCTTCCGACGGATTTTTCAAAATAAAAAAATCCGTTTCCGTATCCGAAAACAGACTCACGCAAAGAAACCCTGTATAAATGCTGACGCAGAAATACAAAGAAAGCAATGATGCGGGATAATCTAATTCGGTATACGCATATTAACCTGGTTACCATTCATGTAAAATTACCAGGCAGTTATTATTTTGCAGCATCCAAATCAAATTATCGAATAATCATTCCTTCACCCTGCACATCTGTGCCCTTTCTATATGAATTAGCCATATTATACATAATAAAAAGTAATTATGCAATACTTTTTTGAAAATAAATAGTTGATGCCATTCCTTTCAGCGTTTAATATAAAAAGAGGCAATGCAAAAAAACAGATGCAGGAACAAGAAAGGGAAGGAACTTGAAAAATGAAACATAAAATATTGGTCATAGATGATGATATAGATTTATGCAGATTGTTAAGAAATAATCTGGAGCAGGAAGGGTATGATGTGTGCACCTGCCATGACGGAATTACGGGTCTGACGGAATTGCAGCGGTTTGATTATCAGCTTGTGGTGCTGGATATCATGCTCCCATTAAAAAATGGATATGAGGTATTGCAGAAAATCAGGGAAGAAAATGTGGTTCCTGTTTTAATGCTGACAGCCAAGGACAGTGAAGGCGACAAGGTATCCGGATTAAGAATGGGAGCGGATGATTACTTAACAAAGCCATTTTCCAACAGTGAATTTCTTGCAAGGGTGTCATCACTTTTACGAAGATATATTGTTTTTAATGCGGGGAATGCAGATAATAAATTAGTCACAATTGGCAAATTATCTATTGATCAGTCAGGGCATGCGGTTTACAAGGATGGCTGTCTGCTTGAACTTACAGCGAAAGAATTCGATTTGCTCCTGTTTTTGGCAGAACATCAGGGACAGGTTTTTACCAAAAAGCAGATTTATCGGTCTGTTTGGAAGGATGAATACGCTTTTGATGACAATAATATTATGGTTCACATCCGCAGGTTAAGAAAGAAGATTGAGGATCATCCTGAAAATCCAAAATATATTTTAACGGTATGGGGTGTAGGATACAAGCTGAGCGGAGAAATAGGATGAGTGTGCTTAATGTTATTTTAATATTTATTTGTATGGGAGAATTGTATTATATTTTCAGGTGCCGAAAACAGTTGGAAGAATGGCTTGCTTTTTTAAAAAGTGTGCAGGAATCTCCCGAACGAAAGCTGTTTGTAAAAGGAAATCATATTCTTGCAGATATCAATTTTGAATTAAACGGCATTTTAAAGGAAAACCGCAGACAGTTTGCAAAGCTGCAAAGAGCGGAGACTGCCAATCAGCAGTTATTAACGGATTTGTCGCATGATGTCAGGACGCCGCTTGCTTCTTTGATCGGATATTTGGAAGCATTAGACGCGAAAACTGCAAAGGAAAAAGAGGAATATATTCAGGTAGCTTATCGGAAAGCGCTGGATTTGCAGGAATTAATAGATATGCTTTTTCAATGGTGCAAATTGACTTCCAACGAGCAGCTATATGATTTGAAAGCTTATGATATTAATGAATTGACAAGAGAAATTATGATCGAACATATCCCGGTTTTTGAAAAGAATCAAATATCTTTTTTGGCAAATATTCCAGATGATGAATGGCTTGTAAAGATTGACAGAACGGCATATGCAAGGATTATCAACAATCTCATAAGCAATGCCGTAAAACACGGGAAATGTTCTCTGATAGAAATTGACATAAAAAAGTGTAAAGACCAGGTGCTGCTCTCTGTATCAAATAACGGAACTGCCATTCCAGAGGATGAACTTCCATTAATCTTCGAAAGGCTGTATAAATGTGATGCTGCCCGTTCTGGAAATGGAAATGGGTTAGGATTGGCGATTGTCAGAGAGCTTACAAGTATGATGTCTGGAGAAATAACTGTTCAAAGCATTTTTGGCGGGAAGACTGCCTTCTATCTGACGCTGCCGCTGTTTGTAAGAAAAAATTAAGATTTGATCAAGGCGCATGTCAGAATTATCCTGTAAAATAAAGGTAGGAGGTGTGCATCAGATGAATCAGTATGTAATTGAAACAGTGAATTTGACAAAAAAGTATAAAACTCAAATCGCGGTGGACAGGATAAACATTCATGTGCCAAAAGGAAAGATTTATGCTCTTTTAGGCAGAAATGGAGCTGGAAAAACAACAGCGATGAAGATGCTGCTGAATTTGATTCGGCCAACAAGCGGAAGCCTGTCGCTGTTTGGCGAAAACTTTTCTGATTTCAGCAGGAAGAATTATCACCGCATCGGCTCAATGATTGAAGCGCCCGCATTTTATGAGAATTTAACAGCGAGAGAGAATTTAGAGATTTTGGCACGGCTGAGAGGGAGGCATCGTAAGGATACGGTAGATCATGCGCTGAAAGTTGTCCATATGGATCAGAGAGATAAAAAGCTGTTTCGCGAATATTCGTTAGGAATGAAACAGCGTTTGGGGTTAGCCGCGGCTATGATGCATGAACCAGAGCTGCTGATTTTGGACGAGCCTATGAATGGCCTTGATCCTGTTGGAATTCATGAAACGAGAAACTATTTGCTGCAATTATGCAAAGAAAAAGGCACAACAATATTCATTTCCAGCCATGTATTAAATGAAATTGAACAGCTTGCCGATGTGATTGGCGTAATAAATAAGGGAAAGATGTTGGAAGAAGCTGATATGCAGCAATTATACAGACATAACCGCAGATACGTGCAATTTGAGGTGTCTGATGTGAACAAGGCTGCTTTGGTATTGGAACGTCGTTTTCATATTTCGGATTATGCAGTCATAGACCATGGAACATTGCGGCTGTATGACAAGCTTGACTGCAGGGCAGAGATCAACGGCGGATTTGTAAATGAGGGAATCGCAGTCGCCAATGTAAGTATTTGCACGGGAACATTAGAAGATTATTTTACAAAACTGGTGGGAGGTGGCGGAATTGGCTGATATCGTATATTGTGAATGGATGAAATTAAAACGTTCGAAAATTGTTTTGATAGGGGTTTTAGGCTCATTGATTGTACCATTTCTGGTTACTGTAAATGACATCAGGCGTTACTTATCAAATTCGTCAGTTACTTTAAGTCTGGGTGGGATATATGAAGATACCATTATGTTTATTATGCTGCTGTTTGGGCCGCTTGTGATGGCTGTTGTTGCGGTATATCTGATCAGCAGGGAATACACCGAAAAGACATTGAAAACAATTTTTGCTGTTCCGATAGGGCGAAGACAATTTCTGACAGGTAAATTTATTACGTTATTTATGCTTGTATTGCTGTTCATGGCGCTTTCATGGCTGGACATGGTTGTGATAGCCAGCGTATGTCAGTTGTTTTTCGACGTTTCTCAAATAACGATATTGTCGGCATTATATATTCTTATACAGATGCTAAAGGGCGGCATATTGTTATTTGCAACGCTTACGCCGTTTGTTTATCTTACTCTGCGTGCAAAAAGTACACTTACACCATTTATTGTAACAGCAGCAATTAGTTTGCTGAACGTGGTATTATCGGGTTCTCCAATAGCGGCATTTTATCCGTGGACGGCTGCTTATCTGCTGCTGACCGGCAGGCTGGCACAATCAGGGTGCCCTGTCCTGCTGGGGAGGCTAATGCTCTTATTTGTGTGCCTGTTTGGAATAGGCAGCAGTATGTGGCGGTTCCAGAAAGAGGACATTGTTTAAAGCAGAAATTTTGTCTGGGAATCCAAACATGCAACACATGAATGCAACTGCTGCATGATTTGCTGTGATGCATGACAAGTTAGGTACTTAAAAACAATTTCTTGCGCGTTTTTTTGTTGGCTATGCGGACGCCGGGTGAGGGGGAAATGGCCAACAAAAAAACGCAACACAATCTCAAAAGTGTTTCTTTTCAGGTTCATCCAGGTTAAGAATCTGTATCCTGCTGTTCAGCATCAGGCGTTGCTGAATTTTCCTGTTTTTTCTTTTTGTTTTTCTTTACAAACAGCAAAGCACAGACAATCACAACTGCCAGAGGCGCCAGCACCGGCAGTGAGCCTATGATCCAGATTGCGAAAGCTCTGATTCCCTGGCCAAGTGCATAAAGATTATCAGACAGCCTGTTTCCGGCTTCTTCAAAAAAGGAAGTTTTCGTCGAAGCAATATTTGTTGTGCGCTCTACCTCTGTAATGTTTAAGTACAGCGTGCTGTAATCTATGAGGTTGTCATATGAGCGCAGCTGTGATTCATAAGATTCGATCTCATATCGGATTTGCGTCAGCTGGCTTTGCAGAGCGATCACATCTTTTAGCTTGTCCGCTTTTTCCAGCAGCTGCAGCAGCGTTTCCTGTTCGGTGCGCAGTGCCTTTAGATGGCTTTCCATATCTATGTAGCGAAGGGTTACATTTTCGCTGCTGCTGCTTTGATATGTAATATTGGAGTCACTGTCAAGCAGCGACAGCATCTGATCCATTTTATCTGCCGGAATGCGAAGCGTGAGACTTGCATAGCGGCTGCCGTCGGAGGCGCTGCCGTTTGTCTCGGAGCTTTCTACATAGCCGCCGATTTGCGATGTTTTTTTGCTGATCTTTTCATAAAAGGAATCAAATTCTTTTGTTTCTACGGAATAGTTATACGTAAAGATCAGTTTTTGCGTTTGACTTTTTGAAGCGGAGTCTATCGTGCCGCTTAGTCCGGAGGCGGTGCTTCCTCCATCTGAGGCATCCATGTCTGCGGCAGCGTCTTCTGCCGTAAGTTCTTTCATTTCCGCCTGATCAGACCGTACAGCATCTGTCCCGGCTTCCGCGGACATATCGGAAGAAGAGTTTGTCGCTGCCTGATCCATAGCCATCTCTTGGCCGGAATCTCGGCTGTTTTTAGAAACGCCGCAGCCGCCCAGAAGCAGAGCCGTGCTTAAAGCAGCTGTTAATGCAATTACGGATAATTTTCTTTTCATAAATAGTCCCTCCTGTCTGAATGCTGAATCGTATCTGCTGCATTCTAATAATATAAACGCAGTTTTCGGACGGGAGGTCGCGTTAAGCAAAGAATCAAATTCAAAAATCAATGTGTTTATTGAGAACGATGCACGCAATTTCTGCGGCTGTCACAGATATCGGATGGGCAGCCGTATATTGTACAAGCTTTTGCGCCGCGTCAGAGTCTTCCAGCTGTTCTATAAATCGGTTCAGGCTTTTTATTTGCGCCAGCAGCTGTTCGAAAGACAGGCCGCGCTCTACCATAGTCTGTTCTCCGCGCTTTTTTTCGTATTCACATGTGGAAATGATCTGCATGCAGAGCTTTAGTTCGCCGTGGATATCAGAAGCCTCCATTAAGACATCCGGGCGTATTTCCAGCTGCTGCAGGAAATACTGTTTTGCGCCGGGGATATCCTGCTTTGCAAAATAGACGGCAAGTGTCTGCTTAATTTCTTCTGTTTCGCGCTTTTCAGAACTCATGCCTACGCGGCTTTCATAAACGTGCAGCTTGTTTTTGGTGATCCATACAGTCAGCAAAAATTCAGATAAAAATCCGTATACTCGTTTTCGGTAATTGTCATATCCGGTTGTGTCAATGCGCCGCTGTACTTCAAATAAAATATCAAACAGCCAGGAACAGTAGGAATCGTATAATTGTTTGCTGCAGATCATCATATTTGCAAAATAAGTCTCTTTTTTATGCACCATCTCATGAAAGAAAGGCGCATAGTCTGGATATTTTTCTGCTACGACTCGTTCCGTCTCGATCAAATCTTTTTCATCATGTGTAGATGCAAAACCGTCATAATAAGACATGCGAAGTTCCAGTTTTTTCGTTACAATTATATCATACTGGGACAGCAGGCCGGCAATATCCGCATGACAGTACAGATGCCCGTCTTCTGCGATCAGATATCTGCGGTAATGGCAGATGCCTATAATATCTGTCTTATGATCATTTTTCCACAGCCAGTATACACCCGTCAGCTCACTGTAGTATGCATTCAAATCAGAGATCGTATCTCCGGTATCATCGCTCAGAAAGCCAAGCGAGTCATGACATGCTCTGCCGACCTGCAGCGGAACATACATCGGGTCGGGAGGCGGTGTAAAAGCTTTATGCGTCATTGCAAAAATACGGATGCTTTGATTTTGCGGATGTTTCGGTTTTACAGATTTTTTCATGGCATACCTCGCAAAAAAGCACAGTTCCTTGTTTTATAAGCTAAGGCTCCCTGCGCGAACTTATGACGTTATTTCTATAAGGCTCCTAATAACACAGTACTTCTGCGCCGTCTTCGGTTACAAGCACCGTAACTTCCCATTGCGCGGAAGGTTTTCCGTCTTCCGTATATACGGTCCAGTCGTTTACTTCGTCTACGTAAATGTCTGGTGCGCCCATATTAACCATTGGTTCGATCGTAAAGATCATGCCTGGCACCATGAGCATTTCTTCTCCGCGTCTGCTGTTGTAGCTGACCCAGGGATCTTCATGAAACTCCAGTCCGACACCGTGACCTCCGATTTCGCGTACAACGGTATAGCCGTTTGCAAAGGCGTGGTCATGGACTGCCTGTCCCATATCTCCCAAAAAGCCCCATGGTTTTACCGCTGCCAGGCCGCGTGCGACGCATTCTTTTGCAACGTCCACCAGTTTTTTCTTCTCTGGACTGACTTCGCCGATACAGAACATGCGGGAAGAGTCGGAAAAGTAGCCGTTTAAAATCGTAGAAGCATCCACATTGATAATATCGCCTTCTTTTAAAATAATGTCTTCGGATGGAATTCCGTGGCATACCTGGTCATTGAGCGAGGTACATACGCTTTTTGGATAGCCGTCATAATGCAGCGGGGCAGGCATGCCGCCCATTTTCGTTGTCCGTTCGTAGACGATCCGGTCAATTTCTTCGGTGCTCATTCCTGCGTGGATATGTTCTGCGATATAGTCCAGTACGGCAATGTTAATTTTTGCGCTTTCCCGGATGCCAGCAATCTGGTGAGCGTTTTTAATCATCTCTCTGGCTGGAACCGGATGGCCCTGGTCTGCGATCCGTGCAATTTTGTCGTCAAATGCCTGATGGCATTGTTTGTATTTTCTTCCGCTGCCGCACCAGCACTTATCATTTCTGCCTAACTTTATATGCATTTTTTCATCCTCATCTTAATTTTAGATTATTTTTATTGTACCATGTATCATTATATACATGTTTTCAGTTTTCGCAAGGGATGTATGCGAATTTTCGTGAAAAAACCGTTATGGAATCCTGTTTCCATAACGGTTTCAGTAAATATGTATGAGTTAATTAATAATTCGTCTGACCGCGATAATCGTCCGGTATGTTGCATTTTGCGTTGTAATGCCGGTACGGGAACTCTGTGCGCCGACGATTCTGCCGCCGCCCATATACAATGCCACATGCCCGCTGTAACAGATAATGTCGCCTGGCTGCGCTTCGCTGTAGCTCACGCCTCTGCCGCAGCCAGCCTGTGCAGCTGAGCTGTGAGGGAGAGAGTATCCAAAATGTGCGTAAACACTCATTACGAATCCAGAGCAGTCTGCGCCGTTTGTCAGGCTGGTGCCGCCCCATACGTAAGGATTTCCGATAAACTGTGTCGCATAGCTGATGACATCACTGCCAGTTGCGCCGGATGGACTGACAGCTGGTGCGGAGCTTGCGCCGGAACTGCTTCCTGACGATGAGCTGTCAGAAGAGGACGACGAACTGCCGGATGATGGCTGCTGCTGTACAGTCTGTTGTTGCTGCTGCTGTGCGGCTTGTTCAGCTGCAGCTCGTGCCTGAGCTTCTCTTGCAGCCCGTTCAGCGGCTTCCCTTGCGGCCTGTTCCGCAGCCTGTGCCGCTTCTCTTGCAGCCTGTTCAGCGGCTTCTCTTGCAATCCGTTCTTTTTCTTCTTCATCCCGGATAATCTGGTTCTGCTGCTGAATCGTTTCTTTATATGCTTCTGCCAGTACTTTTGCCTGTGAAAGCTGGGAATCAAAGTCATCCATGGTAGCTTCTTTATTAGCAACCATATTTTTCAGCTCGTTTTCCTGCAGCTTGTAGTTGTCCTGCATTTCTTCCATTTCGGATTGTTCCGTAAGAAGCTGAGACTTTAAGTCGATGACCTGTTGTTTTGTTTCTTTATATACATCCAGCTGCTCTCTGTCATAATCATAAACGGCATTATAATAATTAACTCTGTTCAGGAAATCTGACATGCTGGTAGCGCCGAGCAGAGCCTCCAGCAAATTGCCGTCCCCACGTTCATACATCGAACGGATTCTTTTTTTCATACGTTCGTACTGGTCTTTTTCTTCTTTTTTAGCAGCCTCCAGATCTTTGTTGGCCTGTTTGATTTCGGCTTCTTTCGCTACTAATTCATCGGCAAGAATATCCATGTTAACGAGCAGATCTACCAGCTCTGCATCCAAAGCATTGATTTCTTTTTGCAGTTCCTGCTGTTTGCTTGCAATGTTATTAATGTTATTATTGACAGAATTTAAGTTGTTTTCCGCTGCCTGCTTTGCATCCTGAGCCTGTGACTTGCGGCTGGCAAATGCCGGCTGCAAAGAAGTAACGCCTACGGCAGTTACGAGAAACAGACATGCAAGCTTTTTGGAAGTATTTTTAAAATAAACGTTTTGTTTTCTCAACCCGATACTCCTTTGTGTTTTGATTTACGTTTCCAGCACTTAGTATAGCACGGCATTTTTATAATTTCAACCGGTTAGGGCAAATCTTTCCTGTAAAAAAGTGTGAATTTTTTTTGAATAATTTGTGTAAATTGATGTTATTTTATCCTGATTTTCATAGCGATCACTTTCATCATACCGTTTTTTAAAGTCACTTTTGCCTTTATGACAGCTGTTCCGGCTTTTTTTGCAGTAATTTTTCCATTTGAGGATGCTGCCGCTACGGTTTTTTTTGACGAAGAATAGGTGATGCTTTTAATATTTTCCGTATCCAGTCCGCTGTGTAATGCAAATCGGATGCTGCTGCCTTTTTTTAAAGCTGCCGCCTGTTTTTGCGGTGCGACTGTTTTTAAAATAGACTTGTTTACGGCGG
>CAOKJJ010000004.1 GCA_948468465.1 uncultured Eubacterium sp.
GACTAAAAGTACGTCATCAAATGTAATGCCTTCGCCGATAATGGTTGCCATATGCTGTATCCTCTCTTTCTTCGGGTGCGTTCCGATTCCTGCTTGTTTTTTCGCATTTCATTTATTAGAATTATGTTAATAAGAATTTTATCAATTCTACAATAGGAAGATAAAAAAGTCAATGCACTATGTGGGAAATTTTAAAATTTTCAAGGCAGTTCTCAATCTAAAATAAAATTAAAATTGTACGTGAATAAATACATTGACTTTTTCGAATGAAGTAGATAAAATAAAGAAAATAGGCAGTCCTTCACCAATGGTGAGGGACTTTTAAGCATTACGAACAGGAGGAAGCTGCAAATGATCATTCGCAAAGCAGAAGAAAAGGATATGGATGGCATCAACAGGCTGCTGATGCAGGTATTGATGATTCATCATAAGGGCCGTCCGGATTTGTTTCAGGGAGGCCATAAAAAAAAGTATACCGATGAACAGCTGAAAAAAATAATACAGGATGAACATACGCCGATACTGGCGGCTGTTGATGAACAGGGGCAAGTGCTTGGGTATGCCTTTTGCATATTGAAACAGTATGTAAATGATAATATTTTAACAGATATCAAGACGTTATATATTGACGATTTGTGCGTTGATGAACATATTCGCGGCCAGAACATTGGAAGACAGCTTTATGAGGCGGCAGTGGCATTTGCCAGAGAAGCGGGATGCTACAATGTAACGCTGAATGTGTGGGCCTGCAATGAGCCGGCGATGCGGTTTTATGAAAAATGCGGGTTAAAGCCGCAGAAAGTCGGAATGGAAGTTATTTTGTAGTAAAACAACCCAAATCCAGCAATCACAGGGGGCTGCAATGACTGGATTTGGGTTGTATCCGGGATGTTGTCAGGCTTTATTTTTAAATCCGGCTCTTTTACGCAGGGTAGGATCTAAAATCCGTTTGCGTATGCGCAGGCTTTGCGGCGTTACTTCCAGCAGTTCGTCCGTATCAATAAAGTCCAGCGCCTGCTCCAGGCTTAAAATGCGTGGCGGCGTCAGTGTCAGCGCTTCATCGGCGCTGGAAGAACGGGTGTTGGTTAAATGTTTTTTCTTACATACGTTAAGCTCGATATCTTCAGGTTTGGCGCACTGGCCAACGACCATGCCGGAATAGACTTTTTCACCGGAACCGATAAAGAGCTGCCCGCGTTCCTGTGCGCTGAACAGGCCGTATGCAACGGAAACGCCCGTTTCAAACGCGATCAGAGAGCCTTGCTTGCGGTATTGGATATCGCCGCGGTAATTGTCGTAACCGTCAAAAATGGTGTTGATAATGCCGTTGCCTTTTGTGTCTGTCAGAAAATCGCCGCGGTAGCCGATGAGTCCGCGCGAAGGGATGCGGAATTCGATGCGTGTATAGCCGCCTGCGATGGAGTGCATATTCAGCATCTCGCCTTTTCGCTGGCACAATTTGTCGATAACGGCACCGGTAAATTCATCCGGAACATCTACATAAGCGATTTCCATTGGTTCCAGTTTTTTGCCGTTTTCATCTGTCCTGTACAATACCTCGGCTTTGCTGACAGCAAATTCATATCCTTCACGCCGCATATTTTCAATGAGGACAGACAGATGCAGTTCGCCGCGGCCGGATACTTTAAAAACATCCGTGTCGTCCGTTTCTTCCACGCGCAGGCTGATATCCGTATTCAGCTCGCGGAACAGCCGGTCGCGCAGATGGCGGGAAGTAATGAATTTTCCTTCCTGTCCGGCAAAAGGGCTGTCATTTACGACAAAATTCATAGAAATGGTCGGTTCCGAAATTTTTTGGAATGGAATTGCAACAGGATTTTCCGGGGCGCAGATCGTATCTCCGATATGAATGTCCGCAATACCGGAAATGGCTACAATAGAGCCGATTTGTGCCTGCTTTACATCTACCTTGCCAAGGCCGTCAAATTCATACAGTTTGCTGATTTTTACTTTTTTGTGCTTCTCAGGGTCATGGTGGTTGACGACGACGGCTTCCTGGTTTATGGTCAGGCATCCGTTGTCCACTTTGCCGATGCCGATGCGGCCGACATATTCGTTGTAATCTATCGTACTGATCAGCACCTGGGTATTGGCATCCGGGTCGCCTTGCGGGGCAGGAATGTAGTCGATAATTGTTTCGAATAGAGCGGTCATGTCTTTATGCTCGTCCTGCAAGTCCAATACGGCATAGCCGTCTCTGGCGGAAGCATAGATAAACGGACAGTCCAGCTGTTCGTCGGAGGCATCCAGATCCATAAACAGTTCCAGCACTTCGTCAATGACTTCATCCGGACGGGCTTCGGGACGGTCGATTTTGTTAATGCATACAATAACCGGGAGATCCAGTTCCAGGGCTTTCATCAGTACGAACTTGGTCTGCGGCATGGCCCCTTCAAAAGCGTCGACGACAAGTACGACACCATTGACCATTTTTAACACGCGTTCCACTTCACCGCCAAAATCCGCGTGTCCGGGTGTGTCAATAATATTTATTTTTACATCTTTATAAAAAACCGCGGTGTTTTTGGAAAGAATTGTAATACCACGTTCGCGTTCGATGTCGTTGGAGTCCATGACGCGTTCCTGGACTTCCTGATTTGCGCGAAATACGCCGCTTTGTTTTAACAGTTCGTCCACGAGAGTAGTCTTTCCGTGGTCGACATGAGCAATAATTGCAATGTTGCGGATATTATCTCTTGTAATCTTCATATAAAAAACCTTCTTTCTGACTCGGAAAATTGTTGGAGTTTATTTGCATTTTATTGATGACGTTTTGACTTTTTTAGATTATAATATATCTGTCATACGCAATGCCGTCTCGCCCATTTTATCATATTTCGGGAGCAGTGCAAGAAATTTTTTACCGGATATGTTTATTTTAGGCGATATGACAAAAAAATCTTTACGGGAAAAGCGAAATATAGAGAAGTTTTTCTAATTTTTTGGAACCGATAAGTTGTCGACATGAAATGAGATGTTTTTTAGAAGCGGCATGATAAATTCTGTCTTGTCAAAAAGAAGACCGCGCAAAAGTTGTTACAGTTCTAAATGCGGCGGCGGAAGAATACAATGGTAGTAGCTTAAATCGGTCCGGCATGCAGGATTGATATAGTACCGCTTGACAGAAAACAACTGTCACGTTTGAAAAGAGGAAGGAGAAAAATTCATGGCAGATAAAATATTTGAAAACAATCAGGTAACGATAGCGGGCAAAATCGTATCCGATTTTGTCTTTAGCCACGAAGTATACGGAGAAGGGTTTTATATGATCGATGTGTCTGTAAACAGGCTGAGCAATTTTGTGGATTATATTCCGGTTATGGTATCAGAGCGATTAATAGACACAACGCAAAACTACATAGGACAGTATATCTATGTGACGGGACAGTTCCGTTCTTACAACCGGCATGAGGAAAAAAAGAACCGTCTCGTATTATCCGTGTTTGCAAGGGAACTGGAGTTTATGGAGCAGGAAGAAGAGGATGTGAAGAGCAACCAGATCTTTTTGGACGGCTATATCTGCAAAGAGCCGATTTACCGGAAAACTCCGCTGGGGCGTGAAATCGCGGACCTTTTGATCGCGGTCAACCGTTCTTATGGAAAATCTGACTATATTCCATGCATCTGCTGGGGAAGGAACGCTCGTTTCGCCTCAGGATTCACAGTAGGCGCGCATGTACAGGTCTGGGGCAGAATACAAAGCCGTGAATATGTAAAAAAACTGAATGAGCTTGAGACTGAAAAACGGGTTGCCTATGAAGTATCCGTCAGCAAGATTGAATACCTGGATGATAAGAATTATTAGGAAAGAGGTTCTTGGCAGATTTAACGAAAATGAAGGCAATTCATATAAAAAGGAACAAAAAATTTGCATTTTATATAGAAGTGTGGTATCTTATAGAAATCTGAAGCAGATGTAGGGGCATAGCTTCGTTCCAAAGGAGGATATTATGGATTCAGGCATTCAGATTTATTATGGAGACGGCCGCGGGAAATCAACCGCCGCACTTGGATATGCACTGCAGGCAGCTATCGCAGGCAGAAATGTATTTGTGATTCACTTTTTAAAGGGAAAGATGGCAACAGAGTCGGCATTTATGCAGCGGCTGGAGCCGGAGATCAAAGTATTTCATTTTGAAAAATCAGAAGAACGGTATGAAAAGCTGTCCGAACAGGAAAAAACGGAGGAAAATCGGAATATCAGAAATGGCGTGAATTTCGCCAGAAAGGTTTTGTTAAATGATGAATGCAGCCTGCTTGTGCTGGATGAACTGTTAGGTGTGATTGATAACGACGTAGTAACGAAAGAGGATGTGCAGACCCTGTTTGGGGCAAGAGCAGAAGAGACGCAGATTATCGTCACAGGACGAAAACTTCCGGATTACATGCGTGAACTGGCAGACGAGATTTATCAAATACAAACAGAAAAAAATTAAAGATGGAAAAAGTGCCGTCACAATATGTGCAGCATGTGCGATATGTGTGATAGATTTAGATGGATGCGGTATTATTTATAAGGGAAAATCTCTGCGGATTGTTAGGCTGACAATGTGCAGGGATTTTATTTTATATGACTCAGGGGCTGTACAAGACCGGATTGTTATGTATAATATGGACTTTGACGGAATGCGGGAAAATACTTCTTGTTGGCATCAGCTATGATAAAGACCGTGTGAATAAACCGCACAGCTGCAGGATAGAGATGCTGGAGATCTGAACTGTTGCCAATTGTCAATAAAAGAAGAATTTTTAAATCGGGCTGTGGGTTGACATACGGTTTAAATAGTGTTATAGTCATTTTCAGTAGAGATCTGCAATCGTTCCATTGTCTGAATGGCTGCAGGGTACTCAAAAAGTTACAATTGGATAGGTAGATAGAGGTTGCGTAATTTATCAGTAGTATATTCGATGCGGCAGGCGCAGGAGAGAGTATAGGAAAGGGAATTACGCCGAAAGGATCAAAATCCTGCGTTTTGGTTCTTGGGCAAGGAGTGAATAATTCCCTGACTGTCATCTGAATATACATATGGATGGGGCGCTATCGGATGAAAATTGGTTTTTGTAAATTTGAATTTATAGAAATCAAGTGGAATGCAAAGCCGGCTCATCTGAGCCGGCTTTTATGAATGACGCTGCTGTTATCAGGTTTGCTCCGGCAGCGGAAATGAGTGATCGTTGACACAGAATAAGCAGGAGGAATGGATATGGCTATATTTAAAGGCGCAGGAGTTGCTATCGTAACACCAATGAAAGACAATTTTGAAGTAAATTATGAAAAACTGGAAGAACTGATCGACGATCAGATCAAAGGAGGTACGGATGCGATTATTATCACCGGTACTACCGGAGAGTCGTCTACCATGACGGAAGAAGAGCATCTGGATGTCATTCGCGCTTGTGTGGATTTTACAAAGCACAGGATTCCGGTGATTGCGGGTACGGGTTCGAATTGTACGAAGACGGCGATTTATTTGTCGCAGGAAGCGGAAAAAGCAGGCGCGGACGGGCTGCTTGTTGTGACACCGTATTATAATAAGGCGACGCAGCCGGGACTGATTGCGCATTATACACAGATTGCGCAAGCGGTCAGGACACCGGTGATTATGTACAATGTACCAGGCCGGACCGGATGCAACCTGCTGCCGGAGACAGCGGCATATCTTTTTAATCATGTAGAAAATATCGTAGGGCTTAAGGAAGCTACCGGCAATATTACGCAGGCATCGAAAACGATGGATTTAACGGACGGCAGGCTGGATATGTATTCGGGCGAAGACGCGGTGATTCTGCCGCTTTTGGCAATCGGTGCGCTGGGGGTTATTTCTGTATGGTCGAATGTGGCGCCGAAGGATGTGCATGACCTGTGCCAGAGTTTCTTCGACGGGGATCTTGAGACCTGCCGCAGGCTGCAGAGGAAAGGGCTTTCGCTGATTGACGCGCTGTTTTCCGAAGTAAGCCCGATTCCTGTTAAAAAGGCTATGAATCTGATGGGAATGGAAGTAGGGCCGCTGCGCGCGCCGCTATGTGAGATGAGTGAAGAAGGCACGAAAAAGCTGGCGCAGGTCATGAAAGATTATGGAATTTTATCCTGATCCCAGACAAATGAAAAATCAGAACGGTTTGAACATTGGTACATAAGATGGAGGAAAGAATCATGGTAAAAATAATCCTGTATGGATGTAATGGAAAAATGGGGCAGGTGATTAACGGCATTTGCGCGCAGGATCCGGAAATAGAGATCGCGGCAGGCGTTGATCTTTATGATGGAATACAAAATCCGTATCCTGTATTTCAAAATATTGCAGACTGTAGTGTGGATGCAGATGTCATTGTTGATTTTTCCAGTGCCAAGGCAGCAGACGCATTGTTAGACTACAGCATGGAAAGAAAAATCCCTGTGGTTTTGTGTTCCACGGGATTGTCTAAAGAGCAGCTTGCAAAAGTGCGGCAGACAGCCACGCAGACAGCTGTGTTAAAATCAGCGAATATGTCACTCGGCATTAATATGCTGCTGGATCTTGTGAAAAAAGCAGTCCATGTATTGGCGCCGGCAGGATTTGATATCGAGATTGTGGAAAAACATCACAATCAGAAGCTGGATGCACCGAGCGGAACGGCGCTTGCGCTCGCGGACAGCATCAATGAAGAACTGGAACAGTCGTATGATTATCAATACGACCGCAGCAAAGAGCGTCAAAAACGTCCGAAAAATGAGATCGGCATCGCTTCTGTGCGCGGCGGAAATATCGTCGGGGAGCATGATATTATTTTTGCGGGAACGGATGAAGTGGTTACGTTCAGACATACGGCATATTCCAAAGCGGTATTTGCCAAAGGAGCGGTGGAAGCCGCAAAGTTTTTAGCGGGAAAAGAAGCCGGAATGTATGATATGGCGGATGTCATTGCCGCAAAATAAAAGAAAAACAAATAAAAAAACAAATAAAAGCAAAATGAAAAGATAAGCATAAAAAAGAATCCGCATCGGTTTTGGTGGGGATTCTTTTTTTGCATTTAAACTGCAATGGAACGTCAAAAGCCGTTTAAAATGGCTGATACCATGGGATTGACAGTTTTCGCCTGAAATGATATGCTTGTTTTATGAAGAAAACATAGAAAGGGATACAGGGAGCAGAGATGAAACGAATGAAAATGATGAAAAAAAGTAATTCGAAAACAGCCGGATCGGGAAACGGGCAAAATTCGGATCAAACGCTGCAAAAACATTTGGTGTCACAAGTAATGCGTCTGTTTTTGATTCTGGTAATCACACTGATTGTTGTATCAGGTGTATTTATGTATTTCAGCAATATAAATACACTTCATGAGATGGCAGATGTAGCATTGAATTCAACATCATCTGCAGTAGAACGGACACTGCATACATTAGAAGTAAACGCGATGAACGTGGCTTCTTTGGAAACAATCCGTGATGCGGGGACATCAAAAGAAGAAAAGCTGGAAGCAATGGAAGGCGTTCGGCTGCAGAATCACTATGATGAAGTCGGATTTGTAGAGTTAGACGGAAAGGGCTATTCCAATTACGGGGACTTTGATTTTAATGACCAGCTGCATTTTCAGGCAACGTCAAAAGGAAATGTCTTTGTAGGAGAACCGATTATCAACCGGTTAAACGGAGATATTATTATTATATCAGGTGCGCCTGTATATCATGATGATGCGATCATAGGTACTGTATATATTGTGGATCTGGTTGCTTCTGTCAATGATAAAATCGGGGAAATCACATTCGGCAAAACCGGACGCGCCTATATTGTAAATAAGGATGGAACGATTATTTTTCATAAAGACGAGCAGAATATTGCAGAGGAAGCAAATGCCATTCAAATGGCAGATTCGGACAGAAAGTACGCTTCACTCGCAAAGGCGACGAAAAAGATTCTTGCTGATTCCGAAGCAGGCACACTTACATACCATTTGAATGGAAAAAGCATGTTTACGGCTTATTGTCCGGTCAAAGGCCATGAGGAGTGGCGTTTGATCATGACCGCGCCGAACAGGGAATTTACGTCAGCGGTTATTATATCCGTGCTTGTCAACAGCGTGATTGGCATTACTCTTTTAATAATTTCCATTCAATTGATGAAGCGCAGAATCAAAGAGATTATCCAGCCGGTTGATTTGGTGACAAAACGTCTGGTTAAGCTGGCTGAGGGCGATTTGAAAACACCGGTAGAGTTTATAGATACCGGGGATGAGCTTTCTGTTTTGTCCGGAAATCTGGGCGAAACGATTCAAAGCCTGAATCTGTACATTTCAGACATTACAAGAGTGCTGTCACAGCTGTCCGCCGGAAATCTGGATATACAGACGGAAGCCAGCTTTGCCGGGGATTTTGTAAGCTTAAAGGAGTCCATAGATACGATCATCGGTTCCTTAAATGAAACGATGATGAGCATGAACAGCGCGGCTGATCTTGTCGCGGATCACTCAAGCGGGACTTCTCAGGGAGCCAAGAGCCTGGCAGACAGCACAACGGATCAGGCCAGTGTATTGGAAGAGCTGACAGCAAGCATTTTAAGCGTTTCCGAACAGGTAAAACTGACGGCGGAAAATGCTTCCAGAGTAAATCAGCGCTCGAAGGAAGCTCAGAAAAATGTAGAAGCCTGCAATATGCAGATGCAGTCCATGATTCAGGCGATGGCAGATATCAAAACGGGTTCTGCAAAGATCAGTGACATTATCAAAAACATTGAAAGCATTGCGGAACAGACGAATTTACTGTCCTTAAACGCGGCAATCGAAGCAGCCCGTGCAGGAGAGGCCGGAAGAGGCTTTTCGGTTGTTGCGGAAGAGGTTCGAAGCCTTGCGGAAGAGAGCGCGAAGGCAGCGCAGAATACCGCAAAGCTGATTACTACGTCAATCGAAACGGTGGAAAACGGTACGAATATTGTCAATGAAACCGCCGAATCACTGTCGCAGGTGGTAAGCAATACGAGCGAGATTACAAACATTATTTCTGAGATTGCGGATGCGGCCAGAGAACAGGCGAGCGCAATCGAACAGATTAATACAGGCTTTGAGCAGATGTCAAACGCGGTTACAACAAATTCGATGACCGCGCAGGAAAGCGCTTCTTCCAGCGAGGAACTGGCTGCACAGGCGCAGAATCTGAAAGAACTGATTGGCCGTTTTTCTCTGAAAAATGATTAATGCATTGCAAAAAAATGGTAAACTGTTATAATCTATATTAGAATGAAACAACATATTAGGCGAAAGGAGTATTTATGAAAAGACGATTACTTAGTTCCGCGCTGGCTGTTGTCCTGGCATCCGCATTTCTTTTAGGATCCGGCGCATATCTGGCTGCGAACGAAAATTTAACCGCGGCACAGGCAAAGGAAAAACAGGCAGATGCAAAAGCATCCGTACAGTCCGTGCAGAAGTTTGGCTATGATCTGATGGAGCAGTATCTGACAGAGAAAAATCCGGTTATGTCACCGGTGTCCGCATATGTTATGCTCAGCATGGTTGGAAACGGCGCCAAGGGAACAACAAAAAAAGAGTTTGAAAAAGTGCTGGGCAGTGACATGCTCTCTGTTTCTGAAACTCTGATGGGTACGCTGCCGCAGGGAAAAGACGGCATGAAGCTTACGATAGCCAACTCCGCATGGCTGGATGATGAGTTTACGCCAAAGAAGAACTGGCTGGATACCGCGAAAAAACAGTTTTCATCAGACGTATTTCAAGAAGATCTCAGCACAGCTGCAGCCAAAAATAAAATTAACAAATGGGTCAGCGAGCGGACAAACAAGCTGATTCCAAAGCTTTTAGACAAAAAGCTGGATAAAGAGACAAGACTTGCCCTGGTAAACGCGTTATATTTTCAGGCGGACTGGGAGCAGCAGTTTGTACCGGAAAGAACTTTCGAGGGAGAATTTAGCCTGGATAACGGAAAAACAACAAAAACTGATATGATGCATGCAAAGAATTATGAGTGCGGCTATATGAAAGACGATGCATCTGAAGGAGTCATACTCCCTTATAAAGACAGCAATTTTGCGTTTGTAGCGGTAAAGCCGTCCGGCGATGAAAGCATACGGGACTGGTATGCCTCTTATAAGCCAAAAAAACTCACTGCTCTGATGAACAGCAGCCAGACAAAGGAAGTAGAACTGACACTTCCAAAATTTGAAATGCGCTGTAAGGTGGAACTCAATGACAGCCTGAATAAAATGGGCATCAAAAAGGCGTTTGATGAGGAAAAGGCGGATTTGTCTTTGCTTGGCAAATCAAAATATGACAATAATCTATATTTAAGCTTTGTATTGCAGGAAGCGGTGATCCGTGTCGGTGAAGAAGGTACGGAGGCGGCAGCCGCAACCATAGGCGGGATTGCTGATGCAACAGCGCTGATGCCGGATAAGCCGGTTGTGAATTTTGACCGTTCCTTTTTGTATATGATTGTGGATACGGAATCCGGAGTGCCGTTGTTTATGGGGGTTGTGGATGAGCCATAGACTGAATTCTGGATGGGTCGGAGTATGGATGAAAATTTAATATGCAGCAAATAAAAACTGGATCAAATCTGTGGTTGCAAATGCAGATTTGATCCAGTTTTGTTTAGTCATTAGATACATTAAAAAAATCCTTGTGCGTTATGTTATTTCAAAAAAATTTGAAGTGATTAATTCTTAAACATAACATTTTATATAGAAATGTTATCTGAATGTATTCTATACCAAAATTATTATTTTTGCAATAGCAAAGAAAATATTGTTGTAAATGTCTAATTTTTCCTATTATATTTGTTGCAAATATGACATATTTAACAAAAATATACGACAATTTCCGACGGCAGGAAATTATCGTATATTTTGTATTTATGATGTAAAATGGTATTTTTCAGAAATGACTGTTTTTCTTAAATGTTGTTTTTTCCATTATTTTATGCGGGTTTCAGGCATTAAACTATATTTAGAAAACATAACATTTCTATATAAAAAGTTATGTTTTTCTAAAAGATGCTTACAGTAACAGTTCAGACAGGTCTTTGTATCTTGCTGCAAAGATTGTAAGAACATGATTCAGAAGTGAAAAATACAATCGCGAAATGGGAAGGTAGTGAGATTATGAAAGAGTTGGATTACAGCGCTATGGGAAAGAGAATCCGTCAGGTTAGGAAAGTTAAGGGATGGTCGCAGGATGAGCTTGCGAGGAAAGCTGGTATCAGTATGTCGTTTCTGGGGCATATAGAGCGCGGCAGCCGGATTATGAGTCTGGAGACGTTTGTCGGTATCTGCAGTGCACTGGGTGCAGGAGCAGATGAGTTGTTGTGGGGTGTGGCGCATCCGTCAGATTCTGTATTGGATATGTGGAAGGTGCCGGATAAGGCAGACGATAAGAAACAGGCAGGAAATGACAGCTATTCCATGTATGTGAGGATTATGAAATCAGTGGCGGAGATTATGAATGAAGCATAAAAAGGTGCTGATGCTGGCATCGGTGGCATCTATGATTGACCAGTTCAATCTACCCAATATCCGGCTGCTGCTGGAAATGGGCTGTGAAGTGCATGTAGCTTGTAATTTTACGGAAGGGAATACGTGTGATTCCATGCAGATACACAGGCTGCAGAAAAGGCTGAGGGACATGCATGTTGTGCAGCATCAGTGGGACTGTCCGCGCGGTATATTATTTCCGAAGCAATGCTGCCTGGCATATCGGCAGCTATGGAGGCTGACAGGCCGGTATCAGTTTGACTGGATGCACTGTCATTCGCCGGTGGGCGGGGCTTTGGCAAGGCTTGTCGCGCACTGGCGGGGAATCCGGGTTATTTATACAGCACATGGTTTTCATTTTTATAAAGGAGCGCCTTTGCGGAACTGGGTATTTTATTACCCGGCAGAAAAGCTGCTGGCACATTGGACAGATGTGCTGATTACAGTGAATAAGGAAGATTATTGCCTTGCGGTGAAAAGTTTCAGGGCTGGAAAGGTTTATTATATTCCAGGTATTGGAATAGATACAGGACATTTTTATGAGATGGCTTTGAAAAAGAAAGATTCGGATGGGACAGGCTGGAAGAATTTCTGCAGGAAATTTCAGATTCCACAGGATGCAGTTGTGTTGCTGTCCGTTGGGGAGCTGAGCAGGCGAAAAAACCATCAGGCTGTAATTGCTGCTCTGGCTGGGCTAAAGAAAAAACATGTGTATTATCTGATCTGTGGCCAGGGGACATTAAAACATACGTTGATGGAACAGGCAAAAAAGCTGGGAGTTGGAAGGTACGTCAGGCTGCTGGGTTTTCTGGCAGATGTGGAAGAACTGTACCGGAATGCGGATCTGTTCGTGTTTCCGTCTCTGCAGGAAGGCATGCCGGCTGCGCTTATGGAAGCAATGGCAGCAGGACTTCCGTGCATTGCATCGGATATCAGGGGAAACAGGGAACTGATAGACAGTCAGGGTGGAAGGCTCTTTTTGCCTGGGCAGACTGCAAAGATACAGGCTGCGCTCAGAGAGTTTTTGGATTGTCCGCGGCTTCGGGATACGTGCGGCTGCCATAATCAAGAGAAAATTAAAAATTATGATCTGGCCGTAGTCGGAAGGCGGATGAAGAAAATATACGGGAAATCAATTGATTTTTGAAAGTAACAGGGCAGCTTGACTGAACAGTTACTACAGTAAGGCAGGAAATAAAATGCAGTCAGTTCAGGTATTGATGTCAACATATAACGGTGTTCGGTATTTATCACAGCAGATTGACAGCATATTGTCCCAGCAGGGCGTGTCAGTGTCTGTGCTTATACGGGATGATGGTTCCGCAGATGGTACACTGGACATGCTCAGGGATTATGAGCGGAAAAATCAGAATATCACGGTTTATGCCGGAAAAAACATAGGTGCTGCGGAAAGCTTTTACGATTTGCTGCAGAATGCAGATATGTCAGGCGGTTATTATGCCTTTTCCGATCAGGATGATGTCTGGCAGGCAGGCAAGCTGCAGCATGCCATCCGTCTGCTTGAAAGACAGCGGGAGATTTCCGGGGCATATGCGGCAGATCCGATGCAGGATTGTCCGCTGCTGTATGCTGGCAAAGTCATATATGCTTCAGCAGATTTAAGCAGGCGGGAAGCGTATCCTTACCGGATAAACAGGAAGCCTTCTTTTGGAAATGCCCTGATAGAAAATATATGTATGGGCTGTACGGAAGTGTTTAACCGTCCTTTGCTGGAACTTGTGCGCAGGCATGTTCCGTCTGGCAGGATGATGCATGACTGGTGGATGTATCTGACAGCATCCTGTTTTGGAAAAGTAGTCTTTGACCAGACAGCTTATATGCTGTACCGCCAGCATGCAGACAATCAGGTTGGCATGCAGAACTGCTGGAGCCGGCGGTGGATGCACCGGCTGCGGAATGCTGGGAAGCTGGGAAAGCAGATATCCATACAAGCGCTGGAATTTAGGAAGTGTTATGCAGGACTTTTGGCGGATAACCATGAACTGAATTTGGTATGCAGCTGCAGGGATAGCATGGCAGCAAGGATTCGGCTCGTGCAGGACAAAAAAATATACAGGCAGAATACAGCAGATGATGTCGTGTTCCGGCTGCTTTTTCTGATTGGATATTTATGAAACGAACAGACAATATACAGGATGAAATAAAGAGAGGGAAAGGCTGAGATGTGGCATAAATGCGGGGAACTGTATGATTATAGGGAAATGATACGCAGCATGGTCCGCAAGGAACTTCGCGGCAGATATAAAAGTTCTGTACTGGGGTTTTTATGGACATTTATCAATCCGCTGTGTCAGATTATCGTGTACACGCTTGTATTTTCAAGGATTTTTCGGATGGGGATTGAACGGTACTATCTGTTTCTTACCGTAGCTATGATTCCATGGGTGTTTTTCAGTACATCGCTGGCAGGAGGAACGATGTCGGTTGTAAGTCAGCAGGATCTGGTAAAGAAAATATATTTTCCGCGGGAAGTGCTGCCGGTTTCTTACGTCACAAGCTGCTTTGTAAATATGCTGTTTTCATTTATTGTAGTATTTTTTGTAATTGCGTTGTCTGGAAATGGTTTTTGTTTGCCGGCGCTTATGTATCTTCCGGCTGTAATGCTGATTGAGTATATTCTGTGCCTGGGATTTGCGCTGCTTGTATCGGCATGTACCGTTTATCTGCGGGATCTGGAACATATTGTGGGTGTGCTTCTGATGGTCTGGATCTATCTGACCCCTGTCATGTATGATATCAGTTTTATCCCGGAGGATATGCAGATCATTTTCAGGCTGAATCCCATGACACCGGTTGTGATTGCTTACCGTGAGATTCTGTATTATAAGCGGTCTCCGGATATGCAGAGTCTGGCATGGGCGTTTCTGGCAGGGACTTTGTCCATTATGATCGGTTTTGCGGTATTTGCAAGGCTGCAGAAAAATTTTGTGGAGGAACTGTAATGAAGCCGGAACAGGATGCAGCAGGATATGCGGTAAAAGTAAAGGGCGTCAAGAAAAAGTTTAAGATATATTTTGATAAGGGCAGCAGTTTAAAGGAGCGCATATTATTTAAAAACCGCAGCCGCCATGAAGAGCGCTGGGTATTAAAAGGGATAGACTTTGAAATAAAAAAGGGTGAGGCTGTCGGGCTGATCGGGAAAAACGGGTGTGGAAAAAGTACCATACTGAAAATGCTGGCACGTATCCTGTACCCGACTGAGGGTGCCATTGAAATGAAAGGACGTGTATCCAGCCTGATCGAACTGGGTGCAGGCTTTCATCCAGATATGAGCGGACGCGAGAATATTTTTACAAATGCTTCGATATTCGGTTTAAGCCGCAGGGAAATTGAAAAAAGACTGGATACGATTATTCGTTTTTCCGAGCTGGGAGATTTTATAGATAACCCAGTGCGCACCTATTCGTCTGGTATGTATATGCGTCTGGCATTTGCCGTGGCAATCAATGTGGATGCAGACATCCTGCTCATAGATGAGATACTGGCAGTTGGGGATGCCGGATTCCAGGAGAAATGTTTTGAAAAACTAAAAGAGATCCGGAAAAACGGAACAACAGTCATTATTGTATCACATGCAATGGATCAGATAAAGAATATTTGTGACCGCGTCATCTGGATTGAGGAAGGTCTGGTATATAAGGAAGGAAAACCGAGGGAGATAGCCGCATGCTATTTAAAAGAAATGGAGCGGCAGCGAATGGAAAAAATAGAGCATGATTACCAGCAGGAATTGAAGGAGCGCAGAATATGCCATAATGAAGGAAGAAAGGAGGACTCCGGTGCCGTGCAGGATATGCTGCCGGATTTTTGCAGAAGCGGCACGGTAAGGGAAGGAAACCTGAAAATCCGTTTTACAGATGCAGCCGTAGAAAGTGCGGATGGGAAGCGGACCATGTTTTTCCAGACGGGCGAGAAGATGCAAATCCGCATGAAATATCATGCGCAGGAGGCAGGGCAGCGCATTAATTTTACGATCAATATTTCACGGGATGATGGCGTGTACTGTTTTGGAACGAGTGCTTTGTCAGGGCTGGATGGCAGTGGCAGGGCAGAAATTATTGCAGATAAAAATGGGGAGGCCTGCATGGTAATCGAAAATAACTACTTTCTGAAAGGAAGGTACCTGGTAGACATTGGCATACAGGATATGCAGGAGAATAAATTTGATTATATTTACAATGCCCTGGAGTTCCGGGTAAAGGATGAGGGCAGCGGTGCGATAGGAATCGTGCATCTACCGAGACACTGGGAGACTGGGGGAAGGAGCCGGGATGACGGAAATGATGGAACAGTTCCTGGAATCAGAAAGGAAGCTGCAGCAGGAACTGGACAATAAGCAGGGGTACATCGAACAGCTTCTGGAATCAGAAAGGAAACTGCAGCAGGAATTAAATAATAAGCAGGGGCACATTGAACAGCTTCTGGAATCAGAAAGAGAGCTGGAAAGGATAAAAAAGAGCAGGACATGGCGTATGTCTGTCAGGCTGCAGAAAATATCCGCAATGTTAGTGCCACCTGGTTCAGCAAGAAGACTTGTATTAAAAATGGGCTGTCGGTTCATATGCCATCCTGGACAGTGCGTAAATATGCTGTCACCCAGAAAAATACGGCATTTCTTTCAGTTCCTCCTGGAAGAGGGGCCGGGTTTTGTATCCAGAAGGATGGATGAGAGCATGCGGGGGATCCGTATACCGGAGGCTGGGCTGGAAATAAATGATGATGTGGAGAAGAAATCATTTGAGGATTATGAGGTTCTTGTATTTTTACAGACAGAAGAACCGGATGTTACGATTATCATTCCAGTATACAACCAGTTTGCCTATACTTACAACTGCCTGAAATCCATACAGGAAAATACAGGAGACAAGGTGCGATATGAGATCATTGTCGCAGATGACTGCTCCACAGACGATACAATAAGGCTCAGGGAAAAGGCAGAAAACATTCAGGTGATCAGAAATACACAAAACCTGAGGTTTTTAAAAAACTGCAACCATGCGGCGAAGTCAGCCCGTGGCAGGTATCTTGTATTTCTGAACAATGATACACAGGTGCAGAAAAATTGGCTGGAGCCGTTGATGCAGCTGCTGGAGAAAAACAGCGATGCAGGCATGGCTGGGTCAAAATTTATCTATGCGGACGGATGTCTGCAGGAAGCGGGAGGAATTATCTGGAAAGATGCTTCGGCATGGAATTATGGCAACCGTTCCAATCCGGATCTGCCGGAGTTTAATTATGTCAGGGACGTGGATTACATATCCGGAGCTTCCATTATGATCCGAACCTCCCTGTGGAAAGAAATCGGAGGTTTTGATGAGCGGTTTGCACCGGCTTATTATGAAGATACGGATTTGGCGTGTGAGGTAAGAAAACGCGGATACCGGGTGATGTACCAGCCATTGTCGGCAGTCGTCCATTTTGAGGGCATTTCCAACGGAACAGACATTGCACAGGGACAGAAAGCCTGGCAGGATGTGAACGGCAAAAAATTTTTAGATAAGTGGCGGGACATGCTGGAAAAAGAGCATTATGCAAACGGTGAGCACGTATTTCTCGCAAGGGACAGGAGCCGTAAGAAAAAGACGCTGCTTGTTGTGGATCATTATGTACCGTCCTATGACAGGGATGCGGGAAGCCGGTGCATCTTTTATTACCTGCAGCTGTTTACGGACATGGGATACAACGTGAAATTCATTGGTGATAATTTTTATAAAAGCGAACCATATACTACGGTGCTTCAGCAGATAGGCATCGAAGTGCTGTATGGCGATTATTACTACAATAACTGGAAAGACTGGATTAAGAGAAATGGGAAATATTTTGATTATGTACTCTTAAGCAGGCCGCACATTGCAGTTCGGTATATAGATCTGATCCGTTCCTGTTCGGATGCAAAGATTATATATTTCGGACATGACCTGCATTATCTGCGGGAGATGCGGGAATATGAACTCAACGGCAGCAGGCGGGCGCTGAAAGACTCCATGGAATGGAAGAAGCTGGAACTTGCCTTAATGCGCAAGGCGGACATGTCCTATTATCTGTCAGGTGTCGAATTAGCAGAGATTGCCAGAGAGGATTCTGAGATAAAAACACGGTGTGTGCCGATCAATATATACCGACAGATACCAGACATCCATTACCGTGCTGCAGATAGAAAAGATATATTGTTTGTAGGCGGATTCGGACATCCGCCAAATATAGACGCGGTAAAGTGGCTTGCAGAAGAGATCATGCCGCAGGTATGGGAGAACAATCCGGAGATCATTTTGCATGTGGTTGGTTCCAATCCTCCGCAGGAAATCAGAAACCTGTCCAGTGCATGCATCATCATCCATGGTTTTATGCCGGATGAAGAACTGGAAATTATGTACCAGAATGTAAAACTGGCGGTGGTCCCGCTGCGTTATGGTGCAGGAATCAAGGGAAAGATTATAGAGGGCATGCTGCGCGGAGTTCCGATTGTGACTACCAATATAGGGATTGAAGGCATAGCAGGCGCCGAAAAAATCGCGAAGATTTATGATGATGCGGCAGGATTGGCAAGATGCATGACACAACTTTATGAGGATGATAAACAGCTGGAATGGATGGCTGTGGAAGAACATAATTATATCGCAGATCATTATTCCATGCAGAATGCGGTTGAGATATTAGGGGAGGATTTTGATTTTGGCAGTCAGGATTTTGAATAATGGAAAAAGGACTGTGCAGGCAGCCGCAGCCGTCTGTCTGATCATTGCTTTTTTTATGGCAGCCAGGCTGGATACCGCAGATAAAACCAGCATGGAAAATCAAAACAATAAGGAATTCTGGAAGGCGGCTACTTACTTTGCAGATGAATGGGTTATGAATTTCTGGAGTTCGGAAATGGATCATATGGATGAGGATTTTGAACAGATCCGAAAGGACGGCTTTAACAGTATCATCCTTGTAATACCATGGCATGAGTTTCAGCCGCAAATATATCCGGCAGAGTATAATACATACGCGTTTGACAGGCTGGCGTTTGTGATGGACAAGGCAGAACAACATGGACTGGGCGTGATCACGAGGGTTGGGTATGTCTGGGATTATTATAACGATCAGAATGATCCGCATAGCTATCAGCGTTATTACGACTATATGACAGAAGAAACAGTCAGGCATGCCTGGAGGGATTATCTGAAACAGCTGTATGCTCTGCTTACGCCATATGATGCATATAAGGGAGCCTTTATCACATGGGAAGACTGGTGGGGCTGCGTGTCATTGGCACAGCAGACAGATGGAAAGACCAGGGAAAGCATTCGGATGGCTGATGAAATTGGGTATCAGGATTATATGATGAAAAATTATTCTGTTGCAGAATTGCGGGATATTTTTCAGGATTCTGCTATATATGACAGATCAGACATTTATATTCCTCCTTTAGAAGAAAAAGCGTTTTCTACATTTTATGATTTTTATGATGAATTTCTAAACCAGTTGCTTGCAGAATCACAGGAGATTATTCCTGATTTATCCATGGAAATCCGGGCGGATAAAGATCCGGTGTATGATCATGGGCAGATGGAATATTACAGCCATGAACGAACATATGACTGCCTAGACAGCAGCTATGTTACGATGGTGTACGGCATTCCAATGGGATTTGAAAATAAGGGGGAAGAGGTAACTGCTGACGAGGCGCTGGAAAAAACAGCTTATATACTGGACAGCATCAATACTGTTACAGATAATAAAAGGCTGTTTATTGACCAGTTTTTATTTTATGATAATACGCCTGAATTTAATTATAATGCAAAATTAAAATCTGAAGAAGTAAACAGCTATCTGGAAAAGGCAGCCAGCGTGCTGTATGAGAAAACAGGCGGATACGGAATATGGACATACCGGGATTATGATGCCAGCATGCTGTACAATTCTCAATTTGCGCTTGATATGGATGGCTGGACGGTTGAAGGAGAGGCGAAAATTATAAATGACGGGTCGAACAAATTAAAATTGCAGGCAGGCGCCATTTTATCACAGGCAGTAGACAGCAGCAGGAACCATTTTCCAGGGAATAAAGTTATTGTGGAACTGGATGCGGAATTAACGGATGCTGCGGCAGCAGATTTAATCATTACGGTAGGAAACAGACAGAAGCGGATTCTGGTATCTGAATCAGGAAGGATTTCAATAACCTTTACGGATGACGGGAACTATGATCTGTCCATAACATCAGAGGCGGAGCTTGTAATTGACAATGTAAAACTATATTCCTATACACAAAACGGGCTGCTCTACGACCATATGGGAACGCCGCTGGATGGACTGTCCGGAATGCGTCGGCTGAATGCAGTGACAGATGAAAAAATCCGGATGGACAAAATATTTCAAAATGCAGTGGATCTCTTGGATGCATATGACAGGGCAGATGTATTTGGCTATCGGCGGTCAAAGGACTACCCATGGAATAAAAATGTGGGCATGATCGACATGAACGGCAAAAACAGGGCCTTGTTTCTTACGCCGGATGTATCTGTCCGGCTTTCTGCAAAAGTCAGCGGGGATCAGAATGTGCTGTTTTTGGAATACGGTATGTATCCGCAGGCTGTCTCATGGAACATTTCGGATGGTGCGGTGATACAAATTGATATAGAAAATGCAAAAGGCAGGCTGCTGGAAACAGTTGGGGAATTTGAAGTAGATCCGCTGGAGGCGGAATGCAGGAAAGTACAGCTGTCCCTGGATGCGTATACCGGAGAAGAAATCAGGGTGGTTGTGCACTGCCTGCCTGGCCCGGATGGGAATTATGACGGCGACTGGGTGATTTTGAAGAGGCTGGCATTGATTGGGCAGGATGCGATTGCTGGAGAAGATTTTGCTTGAGAACTTTAGGAAAGGAAAGATACATGGAATGCCAAATCAGGAAAAATAAGGAGATATCAAAAGAGGATAATGGAAAATGAATGCTCAAAGTATACTGTATATCGTAATACCATGCTATAACGAAGAATCTGTTCTTAGAGAAACAGAGAAGAGGCTGTCAGCGAAAATCAGAAAAATGATAGAAGACGGATTAATATCGGATAAAAGCCGCATTGTATTTGTAGATGACGGTTCGACGGATGATACCTGGAAGCTGATTAAAACAATGTATGAGAAGCAGACATATGTGATGGGGATTCGGTCTTCTAGAAACCGGGGGCATCAGAATGCGCTGCTGGAAGGACTGATGATGGTAAAAGATGAATGTGATATGGTAGTTTCCATGGATGCAGACCTGCAGGATGACATCGAAGTTTTGGACAGGTTTGTGGAGCGGTATTATGACGGGTGTGACGTTGTTTATGGTGTCCGCAGTTCCAGGAATACGGATACCTGGTTTAAACGGTCGAGCGCAGAGGCATTTTATAAGATCATGAATCTCATGGGAGTTCATATTGTTTATAACCATGCTGATTACAGGCTTATGAGCAGACGTGCATTAGAGGCTCTGGAAGGATTTAAAGAAGTCAATCTTTTTCTAAGGGGAATCGTCCCGCTAATCGGGTTTCAGACAGGCGAGGTAAGGTACGAACGCAATGAGCGGTTTGCAGGAGAGTCCAAATATCCGCTGAAAAAAATGGTGGCATTTGCGCTGGATGGAATCACTTCTTTTAGTATTAAGCCAATAAGATTCATTACGTGGACAGGATTTTTAATGTTTGGCGTTAGCATCATTTTACTTGTCTATTTTTTGGTTGGATATCATATGGGCAGGACAGTGCGCGGATGGGCATCTTTGGTAATTTCCGTCTGGGGAATCAGCGGATTGCAGCTGTTTGCAATGGGGGTCATTGGTGAGTATGTTGGCAAAATGTATATGGAAACGAAAGGGAGGCCTCGTTATATCGTTGAAGAGTACCTGAAAAAATAGGAAAGGGGGATAAGAATGGAGCCAACAAATCATACATATGCCATTTGCGCATATAAAGAGTCACCGTATCTGGAAGAATGCATCCAGTCTTTACTACAACAAAGCATAAAGACAAATATTATTATGACCACTTCCACGCCAGGTGAATTTATACAGAATATTGCTGATAAATACAGGATACCGTTGTATATCCGGGATGGGATGAGTGATATTCGTGACGACTGGAATTTTGCTTATGATCAGGCGGCAACAGACTGGGTGACAATTGCACATCAGGATGATATGTATGACATGGACTACGTAAAAGAACTGTTGAAGGTTATTACAAAAAATGATCAGGCAGCAGCTTTTCTGTCAGATTACTTGCCTGTTAAGAATGGTCAGGTAGGCCCTCGGGATATCAATTCAAAAATACGGAGGTTTTTGAGGAAACCGTTAAAATATAAAGTACTTGCGAAAAGAAGTTTTTTTAAACGTGCAGTTCTGGCGCTAGGAAACAGCATTTGCGCGCCTGCTGTGACCTACCATAAATCGCTGCTTGGGCCATCTTACTTTACGTCAGAAATGAAGTTTAATATTGACTGGGATACTTTTTTAAAACTTGCGCAGGAAAAATGGCCGTTGGCATATACGGAAAAACCTTTAACCTTTTATCGTATCCATGGGAAAGCGACAAGTATGGAGTTTATTGAAAATCATGGCAGAGAATTAGAAGATGCAGCGATGTTTCGAAAGTTTTGGCCGGGCTGGGCAGTAAATATTATTATGCATTTTTATACAAAAGCATATGATACATATAAAGACTAAAGAAAGTTCTCAAGCTGAATGGATAAGGAGTAAAAGTATGCACCAGTTATTTATGAAGTGGAAACAGAAACCGCTTGTCTTATTTGCGGCCGGACTGGGTATGTCGGTCATAATATTCATTTCATTTGTATATGCAGATGTTACAGAAACTACCCGTCATGGGATTACATTTTGGAATGTATTGTTTCAGGGAAACTTAAATGAGTTTTATGTGCAAAATGAAAATGTCATGATTTCAGAACACTTTGGAATCAGCCGGGCTGCAATATATGATTTCCCGCTCTATTTGTTATTTGCAATCTGGGATTTTCCGCTTTGGATTTATGAGAGGGTTTCAGGCGGGTATGCGCTTGATACATGGGGCGGACTGCTGTATGCAAAGAGTATATCCATTCCTTTTCTTATGGGAATTATTTATTATTTGAAAAAGATTGGGTGCAAATTAAAAGGACAAGCCTTTGAGCAGGATTTATCTGTATTAATGTTTATAAGCTCCGCTTTATTTTTGGTTCCTGTATTAATTATGGGGCAGTATGATGCGCCAGCCCTTTTATTTATTCTTATTGGATTATATGGATATATAGATAACAATGACAAAGTGTTTTACGGATGGTTTGCGCTAGCTTTGACATTTAAGCTGTTTGCTTTGTTTGTTTTTATTCCTCTGGTGTTATTGCGGGAAAAACAGATGAAAAGCGTATGTGTATCTCTTTTGAAAGGATGTTCATTTTTCGTTTTTGTGAAAATAATCCAGAGGCTATTTTTTGTCCCAAATCAGTTAGAAACATCTGATTTAAGCGGACACTTTTTGTCTTTTCTGTTTCAAAGTCAGGTGGGGTTTGTTTATGGCAGTATATCATTATTTTTTTCGGCATTTCTGATGGTATGTATGTATTGCTATTTTATTCAAAAGCCAGAGGAAGAGGAGATGGGACGATGGGCTGTTTATGTGAGTTTTATGGGTCTTTCCGTATTCTTTGTTACAAGTCTGACACATCCGCAATGGAGCCTGCTTCTTTTGCCATTTAGTATTCTGTTGGTTTGTTGTGATGAGAAACGGTATGTAAAGATCGGATTATGGATAGATACTATTTTTTCTTCTGGATTGCTGCTGGCGGAGGTTATGTACTATTCATGGGTATTTAATATTAAAACAAGCAGTTACATGATGGCTGGACGTTTGTTTTATAACGGAGAAAAAGATGCCGGCTATTCTGTAAGAGATTTTTTGGCGGAACATATGGCTGGCTTTCCAATGGAATATCTGCAGCTGATAGGAGGAAGTATTTTTACAGCAGGAATTTTGTTTTTTTTATACTGGGCACATCCAAAGAGCGGCAGAAAGGGTTTTGCAGAGCTGGAAATTTCGATGGAAAGTATTATAGTTGTCAGATTCCTGTTGATGGTGAGTGTAAGTGGCATGCTTTTAAAGATTATGTGGTGACTTGTAATGGGACAAATTACCAGTCTCAGCTAATGGATGCAGGTACTTTTCAAAAATATTTTAAGACAGATAACTGGGGTGAAGTGAATCTGGATGAACAGCTGGTGTTTGGGGTAGATACATTATATATGGCTGTATACTAAAAACATTTAAGGAGAAAATGATGAAAATAGTTATATTAGCCGGCGGTTTCGGCACCAGGATCAGTGAGGAAAGTCATTTAAAACCAAAGCCGATGCTGGAAATCGGAGGAAAGCCAATCCTTTGGCATATTATGAAGGAATATTCCCATTTTGGGTTTCATGATTTCATTATCTGCTGCGGATATAAGCAGCATGTGATTAAGGAATGGTTTGCGGATTATTATCTGCATAACAGCGACGTGACATTTGATTTTAGAAACAATAATCAGATGACAGTACATAATAACGTAGCGGAGCCCTGGAAGGTGACGCTGGTTGACACCGGGCTGCACACAATGACAGGCGGCCGCGTGAAGCGCATCCAAAAGTATATTGGCAATGAGACTTTTATGCTTACCTATGGGGATGGGGTCAGCAACGTGGACATAGCGGATTTGCTGCGGTTTCACCGTTCGCACGGAAAAACCGCAACACTGACCGTAACGAGTACAGCGCAGAGGTTCGGCGTACTGGACATTGCATCCGATCAGAGGGTCACATCTTTTCGGGAAAAAAGCGTGGATGACGGAGCAAAAATTAACGCAGGTTATATGGTATTTGAACCGCAGATTTTTCAATATATACAAAATGATGCCACCGTGCTGGAAAAGGAACCGTTGATTGGGCTTGCAGACGAAGGGCAGCTGATGGCATATCCGTTTTATGGCTACTGGCAGTGCATGGATACGAAAAGGGAAATGGACGGGCTGAACGCCTTATGGGAGGCTGGACAGGCTCCCTGGAAAAGCTGGGATGACTAAATATTTGGAGGTGTAGCATGTTGGAACAGAAAACGGAACAGCAGGCAAGGGAAGAGATTCTGCAAATTGTTGCCGCGTATTGTGACAATTACCATAAGAAAAAAGAGTATCAAAAAGGGGAGCGCATTCCTTATGCGTCCCGCGTGTATGACAGCGAGGAGATGTGCAGCCTGGTAGACTCCGCGTTAGATTTCTGGCTGACTGCGGGCCGCTATACGCAGATGTTTGAGGAGCGGTTTGCCAGTTATCTGGGCGTCAAATACTGTTCGCTCGTAAATTCCGGTTCTTCCGCGAATCTGCTTGCGTTTATGGCGCTGACGTCCCCGCTGCTTGGGGAACGGCAGGTGAAGCCGGGAGACGAGATGATCACGGTTGCGGCAGGGTTTCCGACGACGGTGGCTCCGGCCATTCAGTACGGTGTGGTGCCGGTGTTTGTGGATGTTACCATCCCGCAGTACAACCTGGATGTGACAAAGCTGGAGGAAGCTTTATCGGAAAAGACGAAAGTGGTCATGACCGCGCATACGCTTGGCAATCCGTTTGACCTGGCGGCGGTCAGGCAGTTTTGCGATGCGCATAAGCTCTGGCTGATTGAGGATAACTGCGATGCCCTGGGATCTGTCTATACGATGGATGGAGTGGAAAAGCTGACAGGAACGGTCGGCGACATCGGAACATCCTCGTTTTACCCGCCGCACCATATGACGATGGGCGAGGGAGGAGCAGTCTATACGAACAATGCGCTGCTGCACAAATGTATCCGCTCCCTGCGTGACTGGGGACGCGACTGTGTCTGCGCGTCCGGTCAGGACAACCTGTGCGGGCACCGGTTTGAAGGGCAGTACGGGGAGCTGCCAAAGGGTTATGACCATAAATACGTGTATTCCCATTTTGGATATAATTTGAAAGCGACGGATATGCAGGCGGCGGTTGGATGCGCACAGCTTAAGAAGTTCCCAAAGTTTGCGCGGTGCAGGCGGCACAACTTTGCTTATTTAAGTCAGGCGCTTAAAAATGAGGACGGTAAAGTCATCCTGCCGCAGGCATGTGCGCATTCTGACCCATGCTGGTTTGGCTTTTTGATGACCTGTAAAGAAGGGATCAGCCGCAGTCGTGTTGTTTCGTACATAGAAAGCAGGGGGATCCAGACACGGATGCTGTTTGCCGGGAACTTGACGAAGCATCCATGCTTTAGCCAGATGAAGGCATCCGGCAAAGGATACCGGGTGATCGGAGAACTGACAAATACGGATCGGATTATGAACGACTCGTTCTGGGTAGGTGTGTATCCGGGGCTTACCGATGAGATGCTTGCGGATATGGCGCAGGTGATCCGGGAAGCGCTGCGGCAGTAAGGCGGAGGAAGGCGGAAAAGCATGAGGAGTATCAAAGTTACGGATTACATAGCGGAGTTTCTCATTCAAAAGGGCGTGACGGATATTTTCGGATATCCGGGCGGCATGGTGACGCACCTGATGGATTCTTTTTCGAAATTTGAAGGCCGCATCCATGTCCACACGGCATACCATGAGCAGGCGGCGGCATTTGAGGCATGCGGGTATGCGCAGGCATCCGGCAGGATGGGGGCGGCGTTTGCTACAAGCGGGCCGGGTGCGACAAACCTTCTGACGGGCATCTGCCACGCGTATTTTGATTCTGTGCCGGTTTTGTTTTTTACCGGCCAGGTGAACACGTTTGAAAAAAAGCGGACGGGCATGCGGCAGAGGGGGTTCCAGGAAACGGACATTGTGGACATGGTAAAAGGCGTGACCAAATATGCGGCCTGCGTGGAAACGGCGGACGTCATGGAGGAATGCCTGGAAGAGGCGTATGCGCAGGCCATGCAGGGAAGGAAGGGCCCTGTGTTGCTGGACATCCCCATGGACGTACAGCGTGCGCACATCCGATGGAAGGGGAATGTGTGCGCGCTGTCAGAGCATGAAAAGGCAGCGGACAAAGAGAATTCCGGAAAAAACGAAAAGAATGAGAAAAATGGCAGGGCCGGAAAGGAAAAAACTGCGGAGTATCCGGAGGTCCTAAACAGGCTGTACAGGGCGAAGAAGCCATGCATGCTTTTGGGTGCGGGGCTGAAAGGACAGCATCCTGCGGATGTTGTGGCGTTTGCCGACCATATGGGGATCCCGGCTGTCACGAGCATGACGGCTGTGGACCTGCTGCCTTACGGCCACCCGCTTTTTTATGGATACATAGGCGCTTATGGCTCAAGGGCCGCGAACTTCATCACTGCAAAATGCGACCTGCTGCTGGCCCTTGGCAGCCGCCTGGACATCCGGCAGACGGGAAGGGACAGGGCGGGGTTTGCACCGCATGCGGATATCATCCGGTTTGACATCGACAGGAAGGAACTGGAATATCCGGTCAGAAGCGGGGAAATGGGCATTCAGGCTGACGCGGGGGATGTGCTTGCGTACCTGATGAAAAACTATCAGCAGGACAGTCACAGGCATGCGGGCTGGAAAAGGGTCTGCGATGCGATAGCAGAAAAGCTGGACGGGCTGGATGCAGGCGCATGCGGCGCCTTTGTGGAGAACATCAGCATGCAGGTGCCGGAAAACACGGTCATCACCACGGACGTGGGACAGAACCAGGTCTGGGTGGCGCAGTCCTGGCGCGTGAAAACCGGGCAGCGGATTTTATTTTCCGGCGGGCACGGGGCCATGGGATATTCCCTGCCCGCTGCGATTGGCGCGTATTACACGCAGAAAAAGCCGGTGGTCAGTATTAGCGGGGATGGCGGGATGCAGATGAACCTGCAGGAGCTGGCGTTCGTACGCAGGGAAAGGCTGCCAGTCAAAATCTTTGTGCTGAACAATGGGGCGCTTGGGATGATCCGGCACTTTCAGGAAATGTACTTTGCGGGCAATGAAACGCAGACGGTGCGGGGGAAAGGGTATGAGGCGCCGGATTTTAAGCGGATCGCGGGCGCATATGACATACCCTATGTCCGGTATGAAGCGCCGGAGGACGTTTCCGGTGGATTTATGCGGATGGAAGGGCCGGTGCTTACGGAAATCAGGCTTACGGGGAATACCTATGTTTACCCGAAGCTGGAGTATGGGAAGGCGGTCCAGGACCAGGAGCCGCTGCTTGACAGGAGGCTGTACGAATATCTTATGAAATTGGATATCAAAGAGGAAAAAGAGGAAATCCGGCGCGGGGGGGGGGTATCTGCTCCTTTTTTGGATAACCTTTTGGGCATATAAAGCATATTTTGGCATGTCAGGGGATGGCACACATGCCGGCGCTGGGAGGAGGGCTGGCAATGGGGCATGCTAAGATCAAAGTTGGGATCCTAGGGACTGGCAACATAGGTTCTGATTTGCTGGTGAAGGTGTTAAAATCACAAAATCTGGAATGCGGCATCTTTGCCGGGCGAAACATGCAGTCACCGGGAATCCGCAGGGCGCGCAAAGCAGGGGTGCCGGTGACGGATGCCTCTATTGCTTATATCATGGAACATCCGCAGTGCTGCGACATCGTATTTGACGCGACGTCCGCATCGGTCCATAAGCGCCATGCACCTATTTTAAAGAAGCTTGGGAAATTTGCAGTCGATTTAACGCCTGCGTGCGTAGGGAAAAAGTGCGTGCCGGTATTAAATCTGGATGCGTGCATGCAGGAGGATAACGTGAACCTGATTACCTGCGGGGGACAGGCGTCAATACCTGTGGCGGCAGCCATCAGCAGCGTCCATCCGGATACAAAGTATATAGAAATTGTCGCAACGATTGCTTCAAAATCAGCGGGGCCGGGGACAAGGAATAACATTGATGAGTTTACGCAGGCAACCAGGGACGCGCTGACAGAATTTACAGGGGTAAAGCATACGAAGGCGATCATCGTGTTAAATCCTGCGGAGCCGCCGCTGACCATGCATAATACGATCTATGCACTGATAGACGAGCCGGATATGGACGCCATACGCAAAAGCGTGTCTGCAATGGAGCAGAAGGTCAGGAAGTATGTGCCGGGCTATCGCATACAAATGCAGCCCGCATATGAAAATGGAAGGGTAACGACGACGCTGCAGGTTACAGGCGTGGGAGATTTCCTTCCGGCTTATTCCGGAAACCTGGATATCATTACCTGTGCGGCGATCGAAATTGCGGAACGCTATGCCGCAAAAAAGCTGGGAGGATGAAAATGGGAAGGATCATGCTGTTTGACTCAACTTTGCGGGACGGGAACCATGCCGTGTCCCATCAGATCGCAAAGGAGTCTGTCGAAGATTATTGCCAGGCCATGGACGGCACTGGCGTCCATACGATTATTGTAGGGCATGGGAACGGCCTTGGGGCATCTTCCCTGCAGGTAGGCCTTGCGGCGCTGGATGAACGCACGATGCTTCAGACAGCCCGGAAAAATCTGGAGCGCACAAAGCTCGGGGCATACATGATACCCGGATTTGGGACGATCAAGGACAACCTTGCGCCAGCGATTGCAGATGGGGTGGAGCTGTTTGAAATCGGCTGCCACTGTACGGAAGCGGATACCACAAGGGAGCATATCGAATATCTGCGCAGCCGCGGGAAAGAAGTGTACGGGGTGCTGATGATGTACCATATGGCGTCGGCAGAAAAAATACTGGAAGAAGCCCGGAAAATGCAGTCATATGGCGCGCAGGGCGTGATACTGATGGACTCTGCGGGGGCCTCCATACCGGAAATGGTGCAAAGGGTGATTGAAAAGCTTTATGAAGGGCTATCCATACTTGTGGGGTTCCATCCGCATAACAACATGGGGATGGCAGTAGCGAACGCGTACACGGCGATCAAAGAAGGCGCCGGCATCATTGATGGAACGCTTCGCGGCTTTGGGGCCGGAGCGGGCAACTGCCAGCTGGAAGACCTGGTCGCGCTCCTGGAAAAAGCGGGCATCCGCACCGGCATTGACTTTTACAGGATGCTGGACGCCAGCGAAGCGGTCATGCCAGAACTTATGATGGGAAAGGAAATGGGCCAGGACCCCATCAGCATTGTGAGCGGCCTGGCCGGCGTGTTTTCCGCGTTTAAAATACACGTGCTCCATGCCGCGGACGCGTTTGGCGTGGATCCAAGGGACATACTGCAGGAGCTTGGCAGGCGCAGGGTCGTGGGCGGTCAGGAAGACATGATTGTGGAAGTGGCGGAAAAACTAAGCAGGGCGGTAGACAGCGGAAATATCAGCTACCAGCTGGAAGCATTATTGTAAATCGTTGGGGGAGGCAAAAGGATATGAATGTTTCAGAATTTATATTTGATTATTATGCAAAAAAAGGGATAGATATGGCATTTATGGTGACAGGCGGGCAGTCGATGTGGCTGAACGATGCCATTGGAAAAAACGGGGGCTACCAGATTGTGTGCACGCATCATGAACAAAGCGCGGCAATGTCCGCGGACGCGTACGGACGCATGAAAAACAAGCCGGCCCTTGTACTGGTAACTGCCGGGCCGGGAAGTACAAACGCAGTGACCGGGGTGGCCGGCGGATACACGGATTCATCCCCAATGATTGTCATATCCGGACAATCGGCGCTGCCATTTGTGCGCTACCAGGAAAAAACAGGGATCCGGCAGTACGGCGTGCAGGGGATCTATATCCGGCCCCTGGTTGAGAACGTCGTGAAGTATTTTGTTACGATCGATGACCCGCAGAAAACGGAATACTATTTGGAAAAGGCATACCGCCATGCGGTGGAGGGCAGGCCTGGGCCGGTATGGGTCGACGTGCCGTTGGACGTGCAGAATATGCAGGTGGACCTTAGGTATATGGAACCATACCTGCCGGAAAAAGAAACGAAAAAATTCCACACAGGCAGACAGGAGGTGCGCCAGGCATGGGATGTGTTAAGGCAGGCAAAAAGGCCTTTGATCCTGGCAGGGCAGGGGGTTGCCCTTTCCGGCGCGAGGGAGCTGTTTAAAAAATGTGTGGAAAAAGCCGGAATACCAGTGGTTACCGCACGCCTGGGGATTGACCTGATGGAGTCGGATCATAGATTGTATGTAGGCAGGCCCGGCAATTATGGGGAACGGGCGGCGAATTTCGCGGTGCAGAATGCAGATGTTATTTTGTCTGTCGGGTGCAGGATGGCATCCTCCCTGGTCGGACATAATCCAGGGGAATTTGGAAAGCATGCCTATATTTTTGCTGTAGACATTGATCCAAAGGAGCTGGACAAGCCAGGAGTGAAGATCCGGCATAAGGCATGCATGGACTGTCTGGAATTCCTCAGCGGGCTTCTGGAGCAGATGGAAGACGATTCCCTGCCGCCTTATGAAGCATGGGCAGAAACATGCAGGCGATGGAAAGGAACCTATCCGGTCGTGCAGCCGGAATACAAGGCCCAAAACCCCGTAAATTCTTATTACTTTACAGATCAGCTGTCACAGGAAGCGCCGGAACACGCGGTGGTTCTCGTGGACACGGGATCCTGTTTCCATGTGGCCTGCCAGACCTGGAAAGTAAAAAAGGGGCAGAAATACCTTACAACGGGCGGGCTGTCCTCCATGGGTTATTGGGCAGCAGCGATCGGCGCGTGCATGGCAAATGATAAAAAGGATACGATCGTAATCACCGGGGACGGAAGCCTGCAGATGAATCTGCAGGAGCTTGCAACGGTAAAGCACAATGGCCTGCCGCTTAAAATATTTGTATTCAATAATAACGGCTACCTGCTGATCCGGCATACACAGCATAATTTTATGGAAGACCGCTTCATAGGGGAAAGCCCGGCATCCGGGGTCTGGTGCCCGGATGTGGTAAAAGTGGCAGCCGCCTACGGTATAAAAGGCGTCCGGATCAGCCATGCAGGAGAGGCCAGGCAAAAGATCCGGGAGGTTTTGGAAAGTGAAGGTCCTGTAGTATGCGAGGTGCTGACGCCAAATTGGCAGCTGCTGGCGCCGAGGATTTCGTCGGATAAAATGCCGGACGGGACATTGCGGGCAAGGGATTACGAGGACATGTTCCCATATTTGCCGGAAGAAGAACTCAGGAAAAACAGGATTGCACAAGAGGATGGAACGAAGGGATGCAAAAGATGATGGCATATAATAAAGTATTTTTTGAAAATGTTTGTTTATTGCAGCGAGGGTGCTGGTATGAAGCATAGCATTGTGGAACAGGATTTACAGGAAGTTTTTCAAAGGGAAAAAATACCTTGGGATAAACTGGAAGGAAAGACCGTGCTTATCACAGGCGCATATGGCATGCTGGCCTCTTATGTGGTATACATGCTTCTTTATTTAAATGAAAAAGCAGGCATGCATATCCGGATTCTGACAGCTGTCCGGTCAGAAGAAAAGCTGCGGGAAAGATTTTTGGAGTTTACACAGCGCAGCTATTTTAAAATGTACAAAAGCGAGATGGACGAGCCTTTTGATATTCAGGAAGATATTCATTATATTATACATGCCGCAAGTCTGGCTGCGCCGCAGCACTACAAGGTACGTCCGGTAGAAGTATTAAAGCCGAATATAATTGGAAGTTATTATTTGCTGGAACTTGCCGCTCAAAAACATGTGGAAGGTTATCTTTTTTTCAGCACCGGGGATGTTTATGGCGTTGTAGAAGGAAAAGATATGATCAGAGAAACGGATTACGGGAGCATGGACACGTTGGATATCCATAACTGCTACAGTGAGAGTAAACGCATGGCTGAAACTATGTGCCGTGCCTGGCAGCAGCAGAAAGGGGTTCCGGCTACAATCGCACGGATTTGTCATACCTATGCGCCAACAATGGATTTGGAACACGATCCACGGGTTTTTGCTTCTTTTGTAAAAGATATTGTAATGGGAAATGACATTGTGATGAAAAGCGGCGGGAGTTCGAAACGGACATTTTGTTATGTCGCAGATGCGCTGGCTGCATTTTTTCTGATCCTGTTTTGCGGGGAGCAGGGACAAGCTTACAATGTTTGCAATACAGACGAATTTTACAGTATCGCGGAGCTTGGAGACATTCTGGCGAGCCTGTATCCCAATCTGCATTTAAAAGTGCTGCGAAAAGACAGGGATAAAGATGATGCATATGTGGAAAACAGTGTGGCGAACGGCGTCACTTATGACAATGGAAAATTAAAGCAGCTGGGATGGGAAACAAAATATGATGTGCGGGCAGGATTTTCGCGGGTCATAGAAGCCATTGGATCAGATATAGAAGCAATCAGATTAAAATAAAAGCAATCGAACAGGAAGAGGATTGGAACGAAAGAGGGGAGGCCTATGGCAACAATCAGTATCCTGATACCGACATACAACGAGGTTGAGAATGTAAAAGCATTAAGCGCAGCGATTCAAAAGGAAATGGAGCAGCTTGCGAAATACGATTATGAAATTCTGTTTATCGACAACGATTCTAAAGATGGGACAAGGGAGCGGATCCGGGAACTGTGCGCAGGGTGTGGCAAAATCAAGGCCATTTTGAACGCTAAAAACTTTGGGCAGAATAATTCGCCGTATTATGGGCTTACGCAAACGATGGGGGACTGCGCGATTTTAATGTGCGCGGATTTTCAGGATCCTGTGGAAATGATTCCAAAACTGGTGCGGGAATGGGAAAAAGGATACAAGATCGTAAGCGCCATCAAGACGACGAGTAAAGAAAACAAGGGGATGCGTTTTTTACGAACTTGTTATTACAAGCTGATCAAAAAATTCTCGCAAGTGGAGCAGATCGAGCATTTTACAGGATTTGGGCTGTATGACAAGTCTTTTATACAGGTATTGCGAGAATTAAAAGATCCAACGCCGTTCTTGCGGGGGATTGTTGCAGAACTAGGGTTTAAAAGAAAGGAACTGCCGTATGAGCAGCAGCGCAGACGCGCAGGCAGTACAAAGAATAATTTATATACGCTGTATGACATAGCTATGCTGAGTTTTACGTCTTATACGAAAATAGGGCTGCGGCTTGCAACATTTTTGGGATTTATCATAGCGGTTATAAGCATTGGAATAGCGGCAGTTTATCTTTTTTTAAAGATCAGATACTGGGACACGTTTTTGATGGGAACCGCGCCAATATTGATAGGGATGTTTTTATTGGGAGCGGTGCAGTTAATTTTTCTGGGACTGCTTGGGGAATATATACTGAGTATGAACGCAAGGATTATGAACAGGCCACTTGTGATTGAGGAAGAGAGGATTAATTTTTAGTTCTGATAGATAGACGGTTTATTTGTATGTCTGAGCATTTGTGGAAGATGAGTTGTATTTCTAATATATAAAGTTGGTGTATTGTACGAAAAGCAGAGGTTCGATAGAAATTATTTGCAATTGTGAATTGTCTGATAATATTTATGCAAAATATGCGCAAAATACGATAGCGAGTAAATAAATGGGGGATTAAAAAATGAGGGAAGGCAAAAGCCTTGAAAAATCAAGACTTAAGATTCCGAAAAGTTATTTCAGAAGAGTATTGGATTGTTTTAAGAAATATTTCAGTAAGGTTAGAAAATACGATTGGGTGTATTCATATCTTATGCTGGGAATATTAATTTTAGCAACGGGCTGTATGTTATATTCGGAATGTATTTTTGGCGATAAGATTTTAGCTTATGGTGATTGGGGATATGACACGAAGCATTCTTTTTTACCGGCCTATGAATCTTTTGTCAGGGTGTTTTCTGAGCATGATATAAAATTTTATGATTTTTCATATGGGCTCGGAACTACCTGGTCAGCAAGAATGATGCTGTTATTTGATCCGTTTGTGCTGCTTATGGCTGCGGTATGTACATTATATCCAAAAGTGTCTATGGGTATTTTACTCGTATATATGCAGTTGCTGAAATCTTTGGTTGGCGGCGAACTTTGTTTTGCCTTTTTAAAACAGCATCGGTGTTCTGATAAGGGGGCAATGTTATCTGCATATATATTTTCCTTTTGCGGATACATGATTGCAACAGGTCAGCACTATATATTTGCATCTTTTCTTGTTCTGACAATGCTGATTCTTGTGGCAGCAGAGCGTTTTATCCAAAAAAGAAAATATTTCCTATTAATTTTCAGCAGTGCATGTATAGCTGCTATGGGGCCATATATTACATTTCAGGCATTTTTGATGATTGCCGTATATGTCTGCATTCGAATAGGAATGGAGGAAAAGACTTTATTCGGAAAGATCCGGGATATCTTCCAGACGGGATTTTTTATTGTAACGGGACTTTTGATATCCATGTATTCTTTTTTGTTACAAGTGTATGATATCTTGAAAGTTTCCGCAAGAATCTCAGAGTTATCTTTCGTGGAGAAAATAAAAGATGCTTTTTTCTGGGTTCCTTTTGCATATCTTAAAACAGGGATATTACGATTTTTTTCCAGTAATCTGGAGGGGACTGTAAATAATTGGAAAGGAATAGACGCTCATTTTGAAGCTATGCCATTTTTCTTTTCAGTATTATTTGTTTTATGTGCGGGTCAATTTGTATATATTCTTTTCGTGAAGAAAAGAAAAAACAAGGAACAAATTATTTTGTGTGGAATATTCTTGTTGTTTTGCTTTGCACTATGCAATGGGTTTCTTCCTATGCTGTTTAATGCATTTGCGGATTTGTCATACAGATATGTGTTTGTATGGATTCCATTCTTTTCATTGCTTTTAGCCTATACGTTAGATCAGACATTTTTGAAAGGTAATTTTTCTCATCTAGTAAATATAATCATAACCGCAGCAGGCTGCCTGATTCTTTTTATGATGCCAGTTCAAGGCGAAAAGTATGTAGAAATTTCAAAAAATACTGCAATAGTTACATTAACGATAAGTGCGGTATTATTGAGCTTAAGTAAAAAGAAGCGTTTGATTAAGATGATATATCCTGTACTGTTTGCTGTTGTTGCAGGTGAACTATTGATTGACAATGCAATAGTCATATATGGCGAACGTACATTGATGACAAAAGAAACGTATGCAGAAGCTTATTGGGATAGAGACATGGAAACGTTAGTTGATTATGTAAATGATTTGGAAGGAGATAATTTTGTAAGAATAGATAGAACTTATATTGGATATGATACACCGGATGTCATGCTGTCGGTGTTATATCCATACAGATCAGTAAGCATTTATAATAATATTATAAATGCAAACCTTATTGAGTTTGCAAATCAGCTGTTTCCTGATATTTATTATGCAAACCAGCTGTCATACAACATACGGAGCTATGGAGTGCCTTTTGATGAAATTATTGCGTCGAATCTGGGAATTAAATATCTGATTACTGATTCAGAACGTAAAATCAATGGATGGAAATTAATAAAAACAAGTAATAATAGATATTTGTACCAAAATGAATCTTTGCAGTCTGCTGGATTGATTTATCAAAATGCAGTCAGTCAGACGGAGTTTGAACAATTGTCTTTATTGGATAAGAAAACAATGATGTCACAGGTGATTGTGCTGGATGATGAGGATACAGAGCCGGATATGCAGCATATTCCAGACACTTATTGTGAAGAAAAGGAAAAAGCTCTTGTTCAAATATGCGATCAAAATGGTGATGAAATTTTTTTAGATGAAGAAAAAGGCATTGATATCAGAGCGGGATCTTATAAAAATGTTTTAGAATTTCGATTAGATTCGGAACTAATTAATATTGCTGGAAAGCAGTCGTTTTTATATTTTAAGATTATGTCTGATGGAGTAGGGAGTCTGAACGTTATCTATAATAATGGCATGGCGGATATATTGTCTGACAATATATCTTCAAATTTAAAGGTGCCATCTGAAGGACAGATAAAAGAAATCGCAATACCGTTGATGCAAGATACGGTGTCTGTTAAAATTGAATGCTTTGACTCAAATATTCGATTGGATTGCATACAGGTTATTTCCAGTGCACCAGCTTCTTTCTCTAACAGTCAGGTGTCTTTTGAGAATAAAGATATGGGAAATATTGTAAGAGGAACGGTTGTGCTGAATGAAAAAGCTTATTTGATGATGCCGATTGTTTTTGAACGGGGATGGCATATTTATGTAGATGGTAAAGAGGAAGAAATATTAAAAGCAAATTTTGGGTTTTCTGCGGTTGTATTAGAATCAGGCAAACATGAGATTGTGTTTGAATATAAAAGTCCCTTGTTAATAATTGGTATAGGAATATCATGCGTGGGGTGGATGATTGTCTGCTGTCTGTTGGTGTTCCACATATACCAAAAACTTATCTTGAGAAATATGAGGATATAGAATGAACACAGAAGCAGCCTTAAAAAAACAAGAGTTAGAATGTCAGAAAATCCTGGGGGGGGGCGAGAAGCTTCAAATTGTTTTGCAGGAAGAACGATGTGGAATCTGCGGAAAAACAACAAGATTTAAGATAAAGAATAACGCTGTATTACTTCGTGAAGCCGTTTGTGAATGCTGTGGTGCATCGCTGCGTAATTCAGATACCGCAAAACAGATTGTGTTTTCATTTACAGGGAAGAATACGATAAATCTGCGGAAATTTGCTTCACAAAGTTCATTACGCATTCTGAATACTTGTTCCAGTGGTCATATTCATGAAGCTTTAAAATCTGCAGATGGGTATGTTGCCAGTGAATATTTTAAAGATATTCCAAATGGAGAGTGGAAAGATGGCGTGGTATGCATTGATCTGCAGGAAATACCATTCGAAGAAAACTCTTTTGATCTGGTCATTTCTGAAGACGTATTTGAGCATGTCAATGATTATCAGAAGGCGTTTGCAGAGATACATCGTATTTTAAAACCACAGGGACATCATATTTTCACAGTGCCAATACATGAAGGAAAAAGCACCGTAAGCCGGAAAGATAATCCCAGAATTATTTATCATGGAGATCCATTGCGTGATCAGGGATGTGTGGTTGTTACGGATTTTGGCGATGATATTATAACACAGGTAGATAAGCTAGGATTTTGCAGTTATGTGAACCGGGCACACTGTTTTTACAGGCCATGGCAAATTACAGACTGTGACGCAAGTTATGATGAATATCTGCAGAAAAAAGATAAAATGGAGGAATTTTTTAAATATAATTCCCTTGTTATTGATTCCTGTAAAAAGCAGGATTACATACAAAATGGAGGACGGAGTATGGCAGGAGAAAACAGCAGGGCCATATTTACGGGAGAAAGATTTGTTCCGGAAATGGATGATCTGCAGCTGACATTAGAACATTTTCAAAGATATTACAGCATACTGCCGCTGGTAAATAATAAACGAGTATTAGATGCAGCATGCGGTGAAGGATATGGCAGCAATATTATTGCATATGCGGCAAAAAGAGTGACAGGTATTGATATTGACAGAGGTGCAATTACACGGGCAGCGGAAAAATATTCCAAACCTGGAAAAGTTGATTTTTTTCAGCAAAGCGTGGAAAAATTATCTTTTCCGGATAAATGCATGGATGTTGTAATTTCTTTTGAAACGATAGAACATCTGCCAGAAGAAATCCAGCTGCAATTTTTGTGCGAAGCCGCGCGTGTATTAAAAGAGGATGGCATTCTGGTTATGTCAACGCCGAACAAAGAAATTTACAGTGATCTGCATAACTATCAGAATGAATTTCATATAAAGGAATTTTACAAAAAAGAATTCTGCGATTTTTTGAAGAAGAAATTTAGAAATATATCTTTATATAATCAATATTTTGAAACAGTTTCCATTATTGATTCCTGTGAACGGAGGGGAGATCAGAAGGCCATCTATAGAAAAGATCAGGAATATCAAAGGGATGGAAAATATTTTATTGCAGTCGCGGGAAATACGGAATTGCCGGCAGAGGAGATTACACATATTTACATGAATAAATTTCCAAAGAATGAGACAAATATTTTGCGGATTTTACAGCTTCAGGAAGAAGTTGAGGAACGGAATCATCACCTGAAAAAACTGGATATTGAGATAGAAAATAACAGAAAGCTCATTGAGCAGCAGGAGAGCGTCATTTTGGAATATCGAAAAGATCTTTCAGAATGTCGAAGAGATCTTTCAGAATGTCGAAGAGATCTTTCAGAATGTCAAAAGGATCTTTCGAATAATAAATTAATAGCAGAGGAAATGAAATTAAAAATCGAGGTAAAAGAACAGGAGATTACAGATCAAAAGCAGGTTATTCTGAATAAAGAAGGCCATATCAGGCAGCTTCTTGAGGTTGAACGGGAATATGAGCGTGAGAAAAATTCACGGGCATACCGGCTGGCACAATGGTTTCGGGTTGTAAGCAGTTCGTTTTTTCCATCAGGCAGCAAGAGGAGAATAATGATGAAAAAACTTGTCAGTCTAATAAATAAAAAATAGAGATTGAGATGAATATGTTTTAAGCAAGGCGGACAAAATGTGTGAGGTCGGCATTTTCTGTATTGAAAACAGAAACGCATGTTTATCGTATCTACGAATAAAATCCTTTGTTGTACTTCCCAGTAAAAATGTTTATAATGGAATGTAGAATAAGATATGCGGAGACGGGAAGTTATCCTGTTTCCGCTAGAGATATGAGGTGGTAGTGATGCAGATGGTTGATTTTAACCAGTATGTCTAAAATCAGAGAATGTATGGCGGAACAGCCGGAAGAAAAATGGGCATTGTCTATGAGGAAAAAAATTATATACTGAAATTTCCGGGCAATTTAAAAGAGCAGCAGATGAAAAATATACATCTTAGCTACTCCAACAGTCCTGTATGTGAGTACCTTGGTTCACAGATTTACGGGCTTTTAGGATTTTCGGTACATGACACTGTGTTAGGTTTCCGAAACGGAAAAACGGTTGTGGCATGCGGCGATTTTTTAGAGCATGGTGACAGGCTGTATGAGTTTGACAAGATAAAGGTAACCTTTGATCCGCCATTTCTGGATTCCAATGGAAATGAAACAAATGGTGTTGGTGTGGATTTGAATGAAATTTTAATGACAATACAGGAGCATCCGTTTCTGAAAGGACTTGACTTGGTACAGGAACATTTTTGGAATATGTTTGTGGTAGATGCGCTGATTGGTAATGCTGACCGCAATAACAGTAATTGGGGAGTCATTATCAGAGGAAACGGAAAAAAGGAGCTGGCACCTGTTTATGATAATGGAAACTGTCTGAACTCAAAATGGGATGATGAAAAAATGCTAGAGGTTTTATCCGATGACAAACGGTTGGAGTCAGAGTCTTTTTCAGCAAGAAGATGTATTTTTGAGCTGGAGGGAAAGAGGATGAATCCTTATCATCTGATAGAGAGAATGGAATATGAGGGTTGTAATCATGCAGTAAGGAAGATTACACCGAAAGTTGCAGCAGCATTACCGGAGATAGAGAAAATGATTTTAAGGATTCCTGTGTTGACCGAAATACAGAAGAAATTTTATCTGGCGGTTATGGAAGAACGATATGAAAAAGTGCTAAAGCCAACCTGTCAAAAGATCATAGGGCTGGAAATGGAGGCGGAGAGACAGACCGAATCTGGAAAAGAAAGAAGGTGCAGGTAGATGTTTATTGACGAGGGGATAAACTTGCGGGAGGATTTGCCGGAGCAACTGCAACGTGATTTTGCGGAATTGCGGAAATATTTTGATGTAGGAGATTGGTTTAATTTTGATATATTCTTTGAGGGAGTGGAGGCAACTGTTAAGGCATATTATCTGGCAGGGAAAATCAGTAGGGAGGATTTGAACTGTATTTTTCGCAAGTATGGGATTTTGTAACTTGATAATCCAATGAATGATAAGAAGTGAGTGAAAGATCACATACGTTACAGGAAAGGAGATGCAAACCATACAATATCATATCAAATATTATACCAATCCAGATCAGGTTCACACAACAACAGCAAACCCCGGAGATAATCTGCTTGACCTGTTAAGAGCATGCCAGACTGCCCCGCAGGCAGACTGCAGCGGAACAGGCATTTGCGGAAAATGCCGGGTGCGGATTGCAGAAGGCTGTGCACCTGTCACAGAGGAAGACAGATGTTTTTTTTCGCAGCAGGAGCTGGAGCAGGGATACCGGCTGGCATGCAGATGCACTATCCGGGATCATCTGAGTGTTTGTGTTCCGAAGAGAAATGCAGACATACAGGTTCTTGGGCTTGCGCCTGAAAAAAATAAGCGTGGCGCGCAGGATGAAAAAAAAGAGCAGAAAACCTATCATATCGCCGTGGATCTTGGCAGTACAACGCTTGCAGCTGTTCTGATAGATGCTAACGGAAGCGTATTAGCGCAGGCTTCTGCCGCCAATTCGCAGAGTATATACGGGGCAGATGTACTCTCACGCATACAGGCGTCGAACGAAGGAAATAAGACACGTCTGCAGGCATGTATCTGCCGGGACCTGGAACAATTGTTCCGCACGCTTGTCCTGAATTGTCAGGAGCGGATACAGATATCAGGCATTGCAATAGCTGCCAATACGACAATGCTGCATCTGCTGCGCGGCTATTCGTGTGAAACATTAGGGCGGGCGCCGTTTGAGCCGGTGAGCCTGGAACTGGAATGTCTGGATTTTGGGGAATTGTTCTCAGAAACGCCGGGATGTGACAGCAGTAAAGTGTATTTGCTGCCGGGGATGTCGGCGTTTATTGGCGCGGATATTACGGCTGGGCTTTACAGCAGTGGATTTTGGCGCACGAGAGAGGATGAGCCTGCTTTTTTTATAGATCTGGGAACGAATGGCGAGCTTGCGTATGGCAGCCGGGAAGGATTTGTCACGGCTTCGACGGCAGCCGGCCCGGCCTTTGAGGGCGGACGGTTAAGCTGCGGCGTGCCGGGAATACCGGGCGCGATTTCCAAAGTGTCTTATTTGTATCACAGAGTCCGTATACAGACGATTGGACAGAAAAAGCCGTGCGGCATATGCGGAACCGGTGCGATGGAGGCAGCGGCGGCACTGCTTCATGAAGGGTTGATGGACGCGGACGGACTGCTTGCGCCGCAGCTGTTTGATCAGGGGATGGAGCTTGCCAGAAGGGAGGATGGCAGCAGCATTTGCCTGACCCAGGCAGATATCAGGGAGATACAGATGGCAAAAGCCGCGATTCGCGCGGGACTTTTTGTGCTGCAAAAAAGGTATGGGAATACGTCGGTGAGCCGTATTTATCTGGCAGGGGGATTTGGGTATTATCTGTCCGCGGATACGGCAGTTTCCATTGGACTGTTCGAACCGGAATGGAAAGACCGTATTGTACTGTGCGGAAATACAAGCCTAAAAGGTGCGGCCGCGTTTTTAACAGAGCCTTCCTGCGCACAGGAGATGGAGCAGATATGCAGGAAAAACAGGGGCATTCGTCTGGAAAGTGATGAGGAATTTCAAAATATGTATGTACAGCAGATGCGTTTTCCTCTTTAACAAGGGTGCGGCAAGGAAAATCGTTGAGTCAGTCCCGCAACCCTGCACCAGTATTCCTGTAAGCGCTGGGCGTTACGCTGAATTTTTTCTTAAAGCTCCGGTTAAAATAAGACAGATTTTCGAATCCTACTTCCTGAGAGATGGATAATATGCTCGAATCGGATGCAAGAAGCAGCCTTGCAGCCATCATCAGGCGGTAATCGTTCAAATATTCTATAAATGACATTCCCATAGCGTTTTTAAAATATTTCATAAAGTGCGATTGGCTGTAGTCGCAAAAAGACGCGATATCTTCTATTGTAATATGATCCTGATAATGATTTTCCACGTATTTGATGATCATTTTCAGCTTTTCCAAAGAAGGAAGCGTCTTTTTCGGAGCAGCCGCAATCTCCCAGTCAGCGAACAGTTCGTAAAAAAGCCCGAACAGACAGCTTTTGATATGCAGCTGGTAGGCATGCGGAAATGTTTTGCAGATTTCATCCGCCTGGTCCAGCCAGTATGAGATTTTTGAATGTTTTTTATCCTGGGCAGTATAAATGTTTTTGGACAGTGCGTGCGAATGCCGCAGCGGCGCAAAAAAGTTCTGTGTGCAGCTGTCATTGCCTTTTGTTTCCAGCATGCCAAGGTCAAACAGGATGTTTTCATATTCCAGACGGACATCTTCGTGCTGGGAGATGCCGTGCAGCTGGCCGGGCGCTATCAGAATAATATCACCTTCGTTTACGAGCGTGGAGGACAGATCAATGGACACGATGCCGCTTCCTTTTTTGATATAGATGATCTCTGTTTCCAGGTGCCAGTGCAGCGGTACGGATAAGAAATCCTGCGGGATGCAGCAAAGATAAGTATTGTATGGAAACGAAGCGTCAAAATGTGTTTTCTTTTCCTGATAATTTTCATATTCCAGAATGTTCATTTGTACCAGCACTCCATCGGGATCATTTTTTTCATTACAGTTATAACTATAAATTGATAGAATTGTACCATATCTTCATAGGATATTGCAAGAATAATATCCACAATCTGACATATAATACATTCATCACGAAACACCGAAAGAACATAACATAAACAAACGAATTGGGAGGAATGACGCAATGACAGCAAATGAATATGTAAAGTCCCGTTTTGGCCGTTATATGGACGAATGCACAAACGAGGAAATCTACACAGCACTTTTGGAATATGTCAAAGAACAGGCAAAAGGAAAAGAAAGCAATCAGGGTAAGAAAAAGCTGTATTATATTTCAGCGGAGTTTTTAATCGGTAAGCTGCTGTCCAATAATTTGATTAATCTCGGATTATATGACGAGGTGAAGCAGGAGCTGGAGAAATGCGGCAAGTCTATCGCGGATATCGAAGAGATCGAACTGGAGCCTTCTTTGGGCAACGGGGGCCTTGGAAGACTGGCAGCCTGCTTTTTGGATTCGATCGCGACACTTGGCTTAAACGGTGATGGTGTAGGATTAAACTATCATTTGGGATTGTTCCGTCAGGTGTTTGAGAACAACTTGCAGAAAGAAGTGCCGAATCCGTGGATTACGCCAGAGTCATGGCTGACAAGGACGGACAAGACCTATAAAATTCATTTTAGCGGATTTTCCGTGCAGTCCAGAATGTATGACATTGATGTGGTAGGATATGAAAACCGTACGACGAAGCTGCATTTGTTTGATGTGGAATCTGTAGACGAATCGCTGGTACAGGATGGCATAAATTTTGACAAATCCCAGTATGCAAAAAATCTGACCTTGTTTTTGTATCCGGATGACAGTGATGAAAGCGGACGCCTGCTGCGTGTATATCAGCAGTATTTTATGGTATCGAATGCCGCAAGGCTTATTTTGGACGAATGTGCCGTAAAAGGCTCTAATATGCATGACCTTGAGGACTATGCGGTGATTCAGATTAATGATACCCATCCGACGATGGTAATTCCAGAGCTGATCCGCCTGTTAATGGAGCGCGGCCTGACAATGGACGAGGCAGTAGCTGTCGTGTCAAAGACCTGTGCGTATACGAATCACACGATTCTTGCAGAAGCGCTGGAAAAATGGCCGATGCACTTTATGCAGCAGGCAGTGCCGCAGCTTGTGCCGATTATTTACGAACTGAACAACCGGGTAAATAAAAAATACAACGATCCTTCCGTAGCCATTATAAACGGCGACAATTGCGTGTGCATGGCGCATATTGACATTCATTACGGCATCAGCGTCAATGGCGTGGCGGCGCTTCATACAGATATTTTAAAAGATACGGAGCTGAATAATTTCTATAAGCTGTATCCGGAAAAATTCAACAATAAGACAAACGGCATTACGTTCCGCCGCTGGTTATTATACTGCAACCCGCAGCTGACCTCATTCATAGAAGAGCTGATCGGGCCAGGATTTAAAAAAGACGCGATGGAGCTTCAAAAGCTGGCTGATTTTGTAAATGATGATGCGGTATTGGAAAAACTGCTTTCGATTAAGGATGCGAGAAAAGTGGTTCTGCGTGATTTCTTAAAGCATACACAGAGCATTGACATTAACGCGGATTCCGTATTTGACATTCAGGTAAAACGGCTCCATGAGTACAAACGCCAGCAGATGAATACTTTATATGTGATTCACAAGTATTTTGAGATTAAGGCAGGCAAGAAGCCAGTACGCCCGATTACGGTATTTTTCGGTGCGAAGGCAGCTCCGGCTTATATTATCGCAAAAGACATTATCCATCTGATCCTGTGCCTGTCGCAGCTGATTAACAATGATCCGGAAGTAAGTCCGTATCTGAAAGTCGTTATGGTAGAAAACTACAATGTAACGCTTGCTGAAAAATTAATTCCGGCCTGCGATATTTCCGAGCAGATTTCTCTGGCTTCCAAAGAGGCTTCCGGAACGAGCAACATGAAGTTTATGTTAAACGGCGCTGTGACACTCGGAACAAAAGACGGTGCCAATGTTGAGATCGCAGACCTTGTAGGAGAGGACAATATCTTTACGTTTGGCGAATCCAGCCAGACAGTCATTGATCGTTATAAAAGGGCGGATTATGTGTCCAGACAGTACTATGAGGATGACGAAAACATAAAGAGAGCGGTTGATTTTATTGTCAGTGACGAAATGAAAGCGATTGGCAGCGCAGAGCATCTGGAGCGGCTCTATAACGAATTGCTGAACAAAGACTGGTTTATGACATTCCCGGATTTCAAGGATTATATCGAAACAAAGGATCGGGCATTTGCGGCATATGAAGACCGTAAGGCCTGGGCAAAGATGATGCTCGTCAACATCAGCAAAGCAGGGTTCTTCTCAGCGGATCGTACGATCGAGCAGTACAATGACGAAATTTGGAAATTAGAAAAATAAAAATATCTTTTCCGGCCAGGTGCAAACCGTGGCCGGATTTTTTTGTTGGCTATGCGGACGCCGGGTGAGGGGGAAATGGCCTGGCTGGTTTTCACAGGCTTTACATGTAAATTCAAGTGATTATGTAAAAAGAATACCATCTGTAATATTTGCAAAGATCAGCTGGCATTTCTGTAAGTCATCGTAATACCTGCTCAGAGAAATCATAGGAATATACAACAGCTTAGCGCTATGATTTCTGTAAGGCCAGCGTCCGCATAGCCACCAAAAAACGCAACACAATGTCAAAAATGTTTATTTGATGCTGTTATTCTTTAATTAAATCTAATTCAGTAATATTTACTCCCAGACTGGTGAGTAACGTTTTTAAAACAATATATTGCCGCTTCAATTCAGCGTATGTTTTTGCTGCGTTTTCTTCCTTTGCTAAGACCATGCATCTTTGAACTTTTTCAAATTCATCCATAGCATTTTTCATAATTTCAGCATTATTCATTTTTTCCATTACCTCCATATGTTCCACCGCCTTTATCAGATGCTGTTATTCTTTAATTTTATCAATTCCTGTCACATTAACGTTAAGGCTTGCAAGTATCACTTTTAATTCATCATATCTTTTTTTCATGCCAATATAAGCTTCTGAATCTTTTGGTGATACGATCATCCAGTCTTGAATTCTTGAAAATTCTTCCACTGATATCTTCATTAATTCTTCTTTTGACATCTCCATTACCTCCATATTTTCACCGCCTTTATCATGGATGCAGCTGTTTATTGCTACCATCATTATAGCGTAAGTGGCTGCGAGTGTAAAGATGGTTATGAATGATGATATTTTTTGCGGGCTTTTTGCGGTTACTATAGGGGCTGCCATAGAGGCTGCCATGGCAAAAAAACAGTTGCCGGATGAGCATGTCTGTGATATAGTAAAGTCTTCCAGATACTTAAGGGGAGGTTTTGTGGAAATGTCAAAATTTATAGGGAACAAAAGCTTTTATAAGATGGTGCTGCTCATTGCCGTACCGATTATGGTGCAAAACGGCATTACGAATTTTGTAAGCCTTTTGGATAACATTATGATCGGGCAGGTTGGAACAGAACAGATGTCCGGGGCGGCGATCGTCAACCAGCTTATTTTTGTGTATAACCTTTGCATGTTTGGCGGCGTTTCGGGCGCTGGCATATTTACCGCGCAGTATTTTGGGCAGGGGAACGCGGAAGGTGTGCGCCAGACGATGCGTTTTAAATTTTGGATGGCATTGATCGTAACAGGACTCACGGTCGCGCTGTTTTTGGGCGGCGGGACAATGTTAATCAGTTCTTACTTAAAAGGAGAAGGTACGCCGGAACATGCGGCACAGACGCTTTTGTATGGGAAACAGTATTTGTATATTATGCTTGCCGGACTGCCGGCGTTTGCCATCGTACAGATTTATGCAAGCACGCTTCGGGAATGCGGACAGACCATTTTGCCCATGAAAGCCGGCATTGTGGCGGTGTTTGTAAACCTGGTATTTAATTATCTGTTAATATATGGAAAAATGGGGCTTCCGCAATTAGGCGTACAGGGAGCCGCGATTGCGACGGTGTTATCCCGTTATGTGGAAATGTGCATCGTAATCTTTTTTGTTCATAAAGACCGGCAGAGGTATCCGTTTATGCAGGGGCTGTACCAGACGATGAAGCTGCCAAAAGATCTTATGGTCAAGATTATGAAAAAGGGAAGTCCTCTGTTATTGAATGAAACGTTATGGGCTGCCGGAATGGCGATGCTTACGCAGTGCTATTCGGTACGCGGGCTGAATGTAGTCGCGGGCCTTAATGTATCGAATACGGTGAATAATGTGTTTAACATTGTATTTATCGCATTGGGGGATTCTGTTGCGATCATTGTCGGGCAGCTGCTTGGAGCGGGGAAAATGAAAGAAGCAAGGGATACGGATAATAAGATGATTGCTTTTTCTGTGTTTTGCTGTACATGCATGGCGGCGGTTATGTTTTGCTTTGCGCCGGTATTTCCAAGACTATATAAAATTAATGATGAGGCAAGAGAGCTGGCGAAATATTTTATTATGGTGACGGCAGTGTTTATGCCGCAGAACGCGTTTTTGCATGCCGCGTATTTTACCCTGCGGTCCGGCGGAAAGACCGTTATTACATTTTTATTTGACAGTGTGTTTATCTGGTGTGTGAGCGTAGTGATTGCGTTTACGTTAAGCCGTTTTACGGCGATTCCGGTAATTGGAGTGTATATCATGGTGCAGCTTGGCGACTTGATCAAATGTGCCATCGGCTTTGTGCTTGTGAAAAAAGGAATCTGGCTGCACAATATTGTGGAAAAGGAGTAGAATCATGAATTTTGAAAGTTTTGAAGAGCTGGTTGAAATGTGTCACTATGATGAAATATCAGTGATCGCAAAAGATGCGGTATGCATGGGAAAACAGATTCATTTTGCCGCTGTCTTACGAAACGGCGGTCAGGCCGAGCTTTGCATGCTGATGCAAAAAGAAACGCAGACAATGCCAGACCAGCAGCAAAGACGGCAGCACAGGCAAAAACGGTCTGACAAGATGCGCAACCGGGAGCTTATGAAAAATTATACGGAATGCGGCATCAGCCCAAAGCAGCTGCTCGCAGGCGATACGCGTCTGGTTTTTGAAGGCATGAGCGCAGGAGCGATTCATAGCAATGACCTGGGTGCTATGATGCTTTTCCAGCAGCTTGCGGCTGCGGGATGGCGTCTGCCAAAGGAGCATCCGTTTCGAAAAGAGGAATGGGAAAATATTGAAGTGTATCGCTGTCAGTTTTCATGTCCGTCCGGACAGCTGCCGCAGCTTAATGATGACAAAATGAAAATTACATGGAGCCAGAATGTGATTCGCCATTTTATCGAAAAACCGTTTCAAATGCCAGTCCTTCCTTTTGGAGAGCATGCGCCAAAGGAGATACCGTTTACCATTTGCGACCAAAACAATGTTGTCAGAAACGGAGTCTGCTATATTTATCAGGTGACGCTTACCGATCCAAGAAAAGAGCAGGAGGAAACGTTTGCGGAGCCGGAATACCGCAGAAAAATGCTGGAATATGTGACGCCGGAAGAATTTGAAAAAACGAAGCAGGAACTAAGCGATCTGATGGATCAGGTGTGTCCGCGCGGCATGTATTATCCGGTCGTGGAATACGAGTGTACGTTAGATCTGCAGCTATCATTCCATACAAAACAGTACCTGGACGCACAGCCGGACTGCTCAGGCAAAGCAGCGGTCATGATGTACAAAGCAGACAGTGACAAACAGACAGGCCCGCACGGTCTGCCTATGAAAGCGGATCTTATCCAGGAGCCGGTTCGTGCGGATCTTACGCAGCTGGAAGCGGAGCTGTTTGAAGGCTATGAAAACATACCGGAAAAAGAAGAAGATTTAAGATGGATATAGAATATATCTACATAGAATCTACATAGAATATAGAAAAAAGTACTTGCAAACAAGCTTTTGTTGTGATAAGTTAGATATGTTGTGAAAAATGCGATGGTCCTCTGGTACAGTTTCTAAGTATTAAGAACATCAAAATAACAGGAGGTTACAAAAATGAATGCAGCAGAAATTATGAAGCAGATTGAAAACGGACAGATGAAAGAATCTGTATCCGAATTTCATGTAGGCGATACCGTGAAAGTATACGGCAAGATCGTGGAGGGAAATCGTGAAAGAATCCAGGTATTTGAAGGAATCGTTTTAAAGAAGCAGGGTTCCAGCAACCGCGAGACATTTACCGTCAGAAAATTATCCAATGGCATAGGTGTGGAAAAGACCTGGCCGTTACATTCTCCGAACGTGGAAAAAGTAGAAGTTGTGCGCCGTGGTAAAGTAAGACGTGCAAAATTAAACTATTTAAGAGGACGTGTCGGCAAACGTGCGAAAGTAAAAGAGCTGGTAAAATAGTTTTTGTGCAGGAAGAGACAATTGCAAGATTGTCTCTTTTTTCAAAATATTTTGTCAATTCGGTTGTTAGAATAGGAAATAAAAAGATGAGAAGACGGGTCAAAGGACTGGAATTCGGCAGAAAAAAAGAACGAAAAATCAATCTGTCTTTGTTTCAGGAAATTATCATTTGGATCGTGGAAATAGCGATTACAATAGCGATTGCAGTTGTATTTACCTATTTTTTCGGCGTGCATTCTACGGTAGTAGGACCGTCCATGTCGCCGCAGCTGGAAGATGGGGACGAAGTGCTGATTGATCGTTTTATATATAAATTTGTCTCTCCGAAAGCAGGAGACATTATCGCGTTTCTTCCAAACGGAAATACGAATACGCATTATTATTTAAAGCGTGTGATGGCTGTGCCCGGGGATACGGTACAGATTAAAAACGGCGTTGTTTTCGTAAACGGGGAAGAGATTTCCGAAGAGGTGGAGGCGGAACGGATGGAAGATGCCGGAATTGCCGCCAGTGAAATCACACTTTCGGAGGATGAGTATTTCGTATTGGGAGATAACCGCAACAACAGCGAAGACAGCAGATTTGCCAATATCGGCAATATCAAGGAAAATTATATTATTGGAAGGGCATGGTTTGTCATCGCTCCGCGGGACAAGCTGGGCTTTATCCAGTAAGGAGGCGCAGGTATGCAGTATCAATGGTATCCGGGGCATATGACGAAAGCAAAGCGGCAGATGCAGGAAGACATAAAACTTGTGGATCTTGTCATTGAGCTGGTTGACGCAAGAGTTCCGCTCAGCAGCCATAATCCGGACATCGACGAGTTAGGGAAAAATAAATCCAGATTAGTATTGTTAAACAAAGCGGATCTTGCTGACGAGAAAAAGAATGCGGCGTGGTGTGAGTATTATAAATCACAGGGAATCCATGCGGTACGGCTGGATGCCAGAAACCGCACGGATATGAAAGAAGTGCATAACAGAATCCAGGAAGCATGCAAAGAAAAACTGGAACGCAATCGAAAAAGGGGGATTGTCAACCGTCCGGTACGCGCAATGGTCGCAGGCATTCCAAACGTAGGAAAATCCACGTTTATCAATTCGTTTGCAGGAAAGGCATGTGCAAAAACCGGCAATAAACCAGGCGTTACAAAAGGAAAACAGTGGATTCGCCTGAATAAAAACGCAGAATTATTGGATACGCCGGGAATTTTATGGCCGAAATTTGAAGATCAGACGACAGGGCTTCATCTGGCGCTGATTGGTTCGATCAAAGACGAACTGCTCAACCGGGAAGAACTGGCGTTTGCGCTTTTAGCAGAGCTTATGCGTCAGTATCCGGGAATACTGGCCGAAAGGTATGCGCTTAAGGAACAGGCAGAGGCATCGGAGGTATTCAGGCAGATTGCGCAGAACAGAAACTGCCTGAAAAAAGGCGGGGAACTGGATTACGAAAAAGCAGCCGCGTTGCTGCTGGAAGACTTTCGAAACGGCAGGCTGGGCCGAATCACGTTGGAAACGCCGGCAGACGGCTTACAAAAACCTGCAGATCCGTAAGGTGCGGGGCATTTAAAATAAGGACAAAATGAAAATATTGCGGCTGATAGGGTGATGGAACATGAAAGCAATATTTAAGCAGGTGCTGAGCCTGTGTTTTTATCTGGCTATTATTTTGGGATGTACTTACCTGGTCGTAAATTATGCGGTGCAGCGTACCGAGATCGAGGGCGATTCTATGCAGGCGACGCTGTTTCATGGCGATCAGGTGCTTGTGGACAAGCTGACGTATCGGTTCAGGGAGCCGCAAAGGTTTGACATCATAGCGTTTCCGTATCGGTATGAACAGGATACGTTTTATGTCAAACGGATTATCGGTCTGCCCGGAGAGAAAATCAGAATAGATGCACAAGGTACTATTTTTATTAATGATGAAGCATTAGAAGAGGATTTTGGCACAGAGCCAATCAGCCAGCCGGGATTTGCATCCGTGCCGCGGATACTGGGAGAGGATGAGTATTTTGTGCTTGGCGATAACCGCAACAGCAGTATTGACAGCCGGACTGCTTTGGTTGGGTATGTGCGCCGCCAGGAGATTATCGGAAAGGTGTTTTTCCGTATTTATCCATTATCTTCGATTGGTACAGTATCTTCGACAGCAGGAAAATCTGAAAATCATAAAACAGCGGAAGAAACCGGAAAGGAGCAGGGTACAGATGATCAGTGAGGGCAGGATACAAAAAACAATTGCACAGATTCGGGAAGAATATCAGGCAGCACAGTTACAAAGGCTGCCTGAATTTATTTGCGCCTATCAGGACGATGCAAGAGCCGGGGTACAAAAACTGACGGCACAGGCGCGCCGCAGGCTTCAAAAACTGGAAGAGGAGCGTGCACGCATTTATCAGATGGGTGCATATGAACGCCAGTATGCGGAATGCGTTTCCATCTGCGGTGTGGATGAGGCCGGCAGGGGGCCGCTGGCAGGGCCGGTGGTGGCTGGTGCGGTAATACTTCCAAAAGACTGTGAGATTTTATATCTCAACGATTCGAAACAGCTCTCGGCCGATATGCGTGAGCAGTTGTTTACGGTCATTATGGAAAAAGCCGTGGCGACAGGCATCGGCATGGTACCTGCGGAAACGATTGACCGGATCAATATTTTGCAGGCAACGTATGAGGCGATGCGCCAGGCTATAAATAATCTTGGCAGAATGCCCGATATATTGTTAAACGACGCGGTTACGATTCCCGGCGTGGCAGTCAGGCAGGTGCCGATTATCAAAGGGGATGCAAAAAGCGTTTCCATTGCGGCAGCAAGCGTTCTGGCAAAGGTGACAAGGGACCATATGATGGAACAATATGACACGATGTATCCGGGATATGGATTCGCCGCGCATAAGGGATATGGTACGAAGGAACACATACAGGCATTGCGCAGGATGGGACCTTGTGACATTCACAGGAAGTCATTTATCAAATCGATTGCACAATAAGGAGGCAGAATTTATGCAGATTGCAGATTATTTAGGACAGTATGCGAATACACTTGCAAATGCGTCTGCGGCAGCGTCATCATCCACACAGTCCGCTGCCGACGTAACACAGAGTCTTGTGTCAGAGCTTACAAAGATGCAGGCAGGGGCCGTATTTGAAGGAAGCATCAATGCAATGGATGGTTCCAAGATTGTACTTGGCCTTGGAAACGGGCAGACAATCGCGGCCCGTTTAGAAGGCAGTGTCAATCTGATGCTGGGGCAGTCTGTATTTTTTCAGGTAAAATCCAATGATGGGAATACCATCGCTATCAAGCCGTTTATGAACGGCCAGCCGTTTAACCCGACGATTCAAAAAGCATTGGACGCCGCAGGCATGGAGATGACAAAAGAGACGATGGATATGGTAAATCGCATGATGGAAGAAGGGCTGCCGATTGATAAGCAGTCACTGGCATCTATGCGCCAGACACTGATGCAGCATCCGTACGTTTCTCTTAACACGGCTGTTACGATGACCAAGTTTGGCATTCCAGTCAACGATCAGATGGCGGCGCAGTTTGAAAATTATCAGAATGACCGTCATTCGATGCTGCTGGAGATGAATAAGGTCATGGACGGTCTGTCCTCGGTGTACGCAAAAGCACCGGCATCCCAGCTGCAGCAGTTAAACGCGCAGATTTTATCTATTTTGCATTCCGGTCAGGAACCTTTATCAGAAATACCGTTGTTCTCAGAAAACACGCAGACTGTACAGGAAGAAGGCACGCCGCAGGTCCCAGCTGACGGACAGACCGCAAGAGAAACACCGATGGCGGGCCAGCAGGCAGATTTGCAGACAGACGCGCAGACGCAGGAGGCGGCGGGGCAGCAGCAAAAACCGGACCTGTCTGCAAAAAATACATTCACAGCCTCTGCAGAGCAGCTGGCACAAGCAGATGCAGATGCGATAAAACAAGGCATACAGACAGCGGACGGCAAAGATCCGGCACAGCCCAGACAGCTGTCAGAACTGCTAAGCAGGCATCAGACAGCACAGCTGGAAGCACAGCTTCGGGAAATATTTCCAAAAGCGGAACCTGTAAAACTGAATCCGCAGCTTACGGCAAAAGAATTTTTAGATGCGGTTGCACAGCAGTTAGAGCAGCATCCGTCTTTTGATAAGGCCGCGCTTGGCAGACTGTTTTCCGGAAAAGAATACCATACACTCTTAAAAGAAGTGATGCAGGAGCAGTGGACAGTCAAACCGGAAGAACTGAAAACAGAGCATAAAGTCGAAGAACTGTATCAAAGGCTGAGCCGGCAGATGGGCCAGATCGAACAGCTCGCCAGGCAGACCGGCATGAACACAGGCCAGCTGTCGCAGGCGGCGGCGCAGGTGCGTGATAATATCGAGTTTATGAATCAGATTAACCAGGCATATACGTATGTACAGATTCCGCTGAAAATGGCAAATCAAAATGCGCACAGCGATTTGTACGTCTATACGAACAAGCGCAACCTTCGAAAAAAAGAAGGAGAACTGTCCGCATTTTTACATCTGGAGCTGGAAAACTTAGGCACAACAGATGTTTCGATTAAGATGCTTGATAAAAATGTCAGTACAAAGTTTTATCTTGAAGACGATGCTTCTTATGACTTGATCGAAGCACACCTTCCGATGCTGCAGGAGCGTTTGGAAAAACTTGGCTACCATTGCCGCGTCACAGTGGAAAATCGGGAAGAAAAGACAGACTTTGTGGAAGATTTTCTGCAAAAGAGCCAGCCAGCCACAGCAGCTTCCAAAGGGATGGTGCACCGGTATTCGTTTGATGTGCGTGCATAAACATAAATAACAGGCAGACGACAGGAAAGGAGAATCACGGTGGCGCAGAAAAAAGCAGACAGACCAAAGACCGCGGTAGCCCTTGCCTATGAACCGGGAGAGCAGGCGCCGAAAATTCTGGCAACCGGAAAAGGCGCTTTAGCGGAAAAAATTATTGACGCGGCAAAAGAGGCTGACGTACCGACATATAAAGACGATAAACTGGCCGATACGCTTTCCCGTCTGGAAATCGGCGATATGATTCCGCCGGAGCTGTATCAGGTTGTAGCAGAGATTTTAGTATTTGTAAACGATATGGACAAGATACGTCAAAAGCTTGGAGATTATAAAAAATGAAAAATAACCGGGAAGTCGGTACGGATTATGAGGAAAAAGCAGCAGAGGTCCTGAAAACACACGGCTATCAAATATTGGAAAAGAATTTCCGCTGCCGGATGGGTGAAATAGATCTGATTGCCAAAGAAAACGGCTATCTGGTATTTGTGGAAGTCAAATATCGCGCAAACACACAGATGGGAGAGCCGCAGGAAGCCGTCAATTACCGAAAACAGAAAAAAATATGCAAAGCCGCCGCTTATTACTGCATGCGGCATCATATTTCCACAGAACAGCCCTGCAGGTTTGATGTGGCGGCATGTATGGCCGGAAAGTGGACCATTATCCGAAACGCATTTGAGTATATGCAGTGAAAATGCGGCTGGCATTGGGGTGGGTTTTGGCTATTCGGACGCTGGATGAGGGGCGGGGCCTGGATTTCGGCTCCTATTCCGGAATGTTAAGAATTCCTAAGCATTCTGCATAGAAATTCTTAACATTCTGGAGTAGGAGCCGCAAGCCAGGCCAGTTCCCCCCTCCCCCCCCGGCGTCCACATCGCCAATAAAAAACCGCAATGCAATGTAAAAATGTGTGTGGGGGGGGAGGAGGGAGATGGGTTCATTCAGGTTAGGGAAAGAAGAAAGGGATTATGAAATTACAGGATTTTAAAACCGCAGATGACAGAGCTGTATTTTACATAGATGAAGGAAGAAACAGCGGAGGGGTTCCGCTTATGAAGCTGCATCTGTTTGACCGGCTGCAGATAGCAGATTATGGAATTACAACGCGTGCAGGCGGGGTCAGTGAAGGAATGTTTGAAGCATTGAATCTAAGTTATACAAGAGGGGATAAAAAAGCTGCCGTAGATGAGAACTATCGCCGCACGGCGCTTTCTCTGCATGCGGATGTTTCTGATTTTGTGCTGACAGATCAGACGCACACGGTCAATATACGTACGGTAACGCGGAAAGACTGTGGGAAAGGAATTTTGCAGAAAAAAGATTATACGGATATTGACGGGCTTATTACCAATGAGCCGGGAATTGTTTTGGCGGCTTTTTTTGCGGATTGCGTGCCTTTGCTTTTTATAGATCCGGTGCATCGGGCGGTGGGCGTCAGTCATTCCGGGTGGCGTGGGACTGTGGCGCGTATGGGGCGTGAGACGGTTCGTGCGATGCGTGATGCCTATGCGAGCAGGCCGCAGGACATTTATTGCGCCATAGGGCCTTCGATCTGCCAGTCGTGTTATGAGGTAAGCGAGGACGTGGCGGAGCGGTTTATGAAAGAATTTCCACAGGGAGGAGAAGCGTTATGCATACCGAAAGCGGAAGGGAAATATCAGCTGAATCTGTGGAAGGCGAATGAAATGGTGTTATTAGAGGCAGGCATAGAAAAAGAACATCTTGCTGTGACAAATATTTGTACGTGCTGCAATCCGAAGCTGTTGTTTTCCCATCGCGCCAGCCAGGGAAAAAGAGGAAATTTCGGGGCTTTTATAAAGCTGCGGCAGGAAACATAAAAATTACAGGCAAAAAATAGGCATAGTTCCCGTCCAATGACATAAAGTATAGAAAGTGAATTTATGGCAGGAAGGACTGGGAGGATGGAGCAGTATAATCTATATAAAGATATCAAGGCAAGGACAAACGGAGAAATCTATCTGGGCGTGGTGGGTGCGGTGCGTACCGGAAAATCCACGTTTATCAAACGCTTTATGGAGCAGATGGTCATTCCGAACATCGAAGATGAGAATGTCCGTGCAAGGACGCGGGATGAGCTGCCGCAGTCGGCACAAGGAAAAACGATTATGACGACGGAGCCTAAGTTTATTCCAAAAGACGCGGCGCAGATTAAACTGACGGATGATATTACCGTAAAAGTCCGGCTCATTGACTGTGTCGGATATATGGTGGAAGGCGCCAGCGGGCATTTGGAAAACGGTGTGGAGCGTATGGTAAAGACGCCGTGGTCAGAACAGGAAATCCCATTTTCGCAGGCAGCAGAGACAGGTACGCGAAAAGTGATCAAAGACCATGCTACGATCGGCATTGTTGTAACGACAGACGGCACGGTAACAGAGATTCCGGCATCTAATTATCAAAAACCAACAGAGGAGACGGTTAATGAGCTAAAGAAAAGCGGAAAACCATTTTTGATGCTGTTAAATTCCGCAAAGCCGTACAGTGACGAAGCCAGGCAGACCGCGCTGCAGATGGAGGCGCAGTATGGGGTCAGTGTCATCCCGGTAAACTGCGAACAGCTGCGTAAAGAAGATGTGAACCATATTTTAGAACAGATTTTATATGAATTTCCGATTGTGCGCATGAATTTTTATTTGCCAAAGTGGGTAGACCTGCTGGGACAGGACCGTCCGGTAAAAAAGAATGTCATTGAAAACGCGAAAAAGATTTTACAGGAGATTACGTTTGTAAAAGATGTGCAAAACTATGAGTTTAAGCCGGAAGGAGAGTATCTGGAAAAAATAAAACTGGAGCAGATGAACCTGTCTGATGGTACAGCTGAAATACGTATGGAGGTCGCGCAAAAATATTATTATGAAAATATTTCGGAACTGACCGGCGTGCATGTACATGGAGAATATGAGCTGATACGCCTGATTCGGGAGATGGCGGCGAAAAAACAGGAATACGATAAAGTAGCGGATGCGATGCAGTCCGTCCGTATGAAAGGTTATGGGGTCGTATCGCCGCAGTTATCAGACATTGCCCTGGATGAGCCGGAGGTTATCAAACACGGCAGCCAGTACGGGGTGAAGATCAAAGCTTCCTCGCCTTCCATTCATATGATCCGTGCCAATATTGAGACAGAGATTGCGCCGATTGTAGGCAGTGAAGAGCAGGCGCAGGGATTAAAGCAATACATAAAAGAAGGGCAGAATTCTCAGGAAGGAGTATGGAACACGAATATTTTCGGCAAGACGATTGGAGAACTCATGGAAGACGGAATCAGCCACAAGATTTCCATGATGGATGATGAGAGCCAGATGAAGCTGCAGGATACGATGCAGAAGATTGTAAATGATTCCAACGGAGGAATGGTCTGTATTATTATTTAAATATGGAAAAGCAGGCGGTTCTGTGATAAGATGATAGGTGCGAAGATGAAAAGGACGAAGATCAGGATAAAAAGAAAAGAGGAATACAATGAAAGTTACATTTTTGCACCACAGCAGCTTTTTAGTCGAACTGGAGCATACTATTTTGCTGTTTGATTATTTCGCGGGAGATCGTGTCAATGGGTATCATTTTACAGGAGTGATTCCACAGCTGGACCGGGAGAAGGATTTTTATGTGTTTGCGAGCCATAAGCATCGGGATCACTTTGATATGGACAATTTAAAACTGGCCGAACAGTATCCAAGGGTACAGTTTGTATTTTCCAAAGACTGTAAAATGACCCATAATTTTTTAAACAAACACGGATATCCGCAGGAAATTACAGAAAAGATTACGTATACGGCACCAGAGAAAACATATGAGATCGGAACCATCAAAGTACGCACGCTGACATCTACAGATGAAGGAGTCGCGTTTTGCGTACAGGCGGAAAATAAAAATATTTACCATGCCGGGGATTTGAACTGGTGGCATTGGGAAGGCGTCGGGGATTTGATCAACGGGCGGATGGAACGCAGTTTTAAACGGGAAATGCGGAAAATAGAAAACGAGCATTTTGATCTGGCGTTCATACTGCTGGATCCCCGCCAGGAAAGCGACGCATGGAAAGGATTCGGATATTTTATGCGCAATATAGATGCCGACCATGTATTTCCCATGCATATGTGGCAGGACTATTCTTTGATAGAAGCATATAAAAAACGCACGGACAATGACTATTTTCTGAGCAGAATCGTAACGATTACAAAAGAAAATGAGACATTTGTTTTTTCTTAAAAAGAACATGGCTTAGAGCGTGCCTTACCATTGATAACACCTTTTTCAGTTCATGAAAAGCGTGTAATACCTTATCGGGCATATCAATATGCGCAATAAAATCTTTCCCGGCTGGCCCATACCCATTTTTATCATCGGTAAGCCGGGGGATTTCGCCCATAAGCAGGTTGATATATCTGTCCATTTCCCACATACCATAAATATCAGAAGAATAGGAAAGCAGGTTCTCTTTGAAAATTTCAGCTTCCGGCATCCCGTCTGTCACAATGGAGGGAAATCCGTTGTGGACTCTCTGGCGCAATGTTTCCGTTGTGTGACCGGCGCCTCCTACGATAATATATTTCCGGGCAGCGTGTTCTTTCATGGCATGGACAAGCACATCACTGCCGCAGAGGACACTCCCGCCGAAAAGAACCATAACATCCGCCTGTCGGAACCTGTACCTGCCAAGCAGACAGTTTTTGGGAAAGTTCCGGGACATCCCGTATCCCGCAGAACTGTTCGAGAATATTGATATAATCAGCCGTCTCTTTGTTCATAGAACCTCCATTCATGTACATACCTGGCCGTAAGGCGGACATCGGTATCAGGGACTTAACCCCGTTCCGTCAGGGAGTATTATGCCTTTGGCGCAGAACAGTTTATGATCCCGTCTATGCTTGCTATTCTTGCTTAATCGTTGTGCTTGCAACTATGCTGACTCGTTTTTTACCGTTCATTCTGTTTCCCGCGGGGAAACCTACGCCTAAATAC